>JAEPMM010000246.1 GCA_017643965.1 Marinobacter sp. | reverse complement strand
CTTTGGTGCTCACATTGGCGTTATTGGGCCCGAAAGCGGTGCCGAGTCGGTTCAGAAATGGGTGCACGAAGCCACTGGAAGCGACAAGCCGCAAGGGTGGGGGAATCAGCTTGGAACCGATGTGGTGGGTGGCATACAGGCTGCGCATGGCCGAAAACTCCTGCAACTCGGGCAGGGCGGCAACATTGAACAGCGTGTGTCGGTGGTTGGATCCGGACTACTGTCGAGTTTTCGGACTTCCGCTAAAACCGGGTTGGTCTGGCAGCTTGGCAGACACCTTCCTATAAATTTTGTGCCGGACTACGCTGGTACATCCTCAACCATCGCTTTGCCGGGCTCGTTCAAGGATTCAGGCAGTAGCTGGTCAGTATATGTGGGGCTGGGGCTGGAGTATGTAGGCTATTCCTACATCGATGACAATGCCGGGGCTTACCGTTTCGACAAAGGGCCGCTGATTGGTCAGCTTGGTCTGGGTGCTACCTGGCAGTGGGATCACCTGCTGGCCGCGGTCACATTGCGTGCCTCGACCAGCGAAGACGAGCGCCATAAAGACAACTTCAGCTTTGGAACACTGTCAGTTTCTTGGGCAATATAGAAAGGTCGGTTTTGACCGTTGCTTACGGGATGTGGTGGCGCTTGTTCCTGCTGTTTAAACAAAAGCGAACATTAAAGATAGACGAATACGCAACAATCATTGGTATCGCTGGAGGAAGTTTTGCTCTCGTCAATCAGAACGTATATTCAAAAAGCGGCTCCAGACCTTGAACTTTCCTGCATGGTTCTTGAGATCTCAGCGAAAACCTTTAAATGAATTGCGGATGCCGTCGACAATGTTTGTTGTCGCCTCGACTACTCCATGGATCTCGGCTTCAGCAGTCAATGCCAATTCTTCAGTAGATCTCTGATTGCGCTGGGCCGGGGTTCGAACCTCATCGGCAATGACGGAAAAGCCTCGGCGCTGCTCGCCAGCGCGGAGTGCTTCGATGGAGGCATTAAGGACAAGAAGGTTTGTCTGCTCGGCTATGATCGGACTCCACCCCATTCAATGACACTCGGTGGAAAGTGCAACGACGTTTATAGCTCCATCATAAGACACATCGTTTGTCCTCAAGGAACCACTTAACGCGTCTGGATAATACACCTCTGAAACTTTGATGGCCCAACGCGCTACTTCAAGAGTTCGAACGAGGCTCTCGCGGGTCTGATTAAAACGCGGCAGGGATTCCGGCACGAGCTGCTAGCGATTTCTTGCTTGCTGGCCAACCGTCGCAACATAAAGTCCTTAACCGTTACTCAATGCAGAACGTGTGTCCCAGACCCGCAGAAAGTCTCGATCAAAAACTCGGCCCTGATGTCCAGGCTGAACCAGCCCCAGAAGTTGCTGTTTAGCGCTCCAGAACCAGTGCAACCACGATGCCGGCCAGTAAATCGCCTCGGATGTTGGAAAGCCAGTCGGCTTTGAGTTTGTTAACCATAGTTGAGTTTCCAGTGCACTCGTCAAAACAGGAAGGGTGTCAGCGGGTTCTCTTTATCAACGAAAAGGCAGGTTACGAACACAACTTGCGGTGACAACGAGAGTAAAACGCGGGAAAACGGGTCGGAATTGCCCACCGACAGCGGGCGCGGAGCTTATCAAACTACAGGTTAAAAGGTAAGGCGCACGAGACAATAGCAGCGGATTAAACACCACTAATCTACATATTCGATTTATATCTCCTTTTTTATTCATTTTACAGATAACAATTTAAGGCATAACGTAATTCCATTAGATAATAAAGGAAAGCGTTATGTACAAAGGTCTTGGGTTATGTGTTCTATTCACCATCGGTGGTTTTTTGCTCACCGCGCTGACAGGCGACCGCGTCAGCCCGCTGGTGTTTGCTCTGGTGCTGGGGGTCATCGTCGGGAATCTTCCCATGCCATGGAAAAGCCAATCCGTTGAGGCCGGACTGAAATTTTCGACCCGCTGGCTGTTGCGCACAGGCATTGTGCTGTTCGGATTTTCCGTCACCATGCAGCAGGTCTTTGCGTTGGGGCCGCGCATTGTGGTTCTGGATCTGTTGGTCATTGTCACTGTTTTGTTTGTTGGCTACCAACTGGGCACCCGCTGGTTCAAGCTGGACCCGGAGACTGCCCTGCTGACCAGTGCGGGAAGCGCCATATGCGGGGCGGCGGCCATTCTGGCAACGGAAGCCACGATTCGGGCGCGGCCTGCCACTACGTCCATGGCAGTGGCAACGGTTGTATTGTTCGGTAGCCTGGCCATGGTGGTGGAGCCCGTGTTGTTTTCGATGATCGGCTGGGATCAGGGCCTGTATGGCATTTACATCGGTGCCACCGTGCACGAGGTCGCTCAAGTGGTTGCGGCCGGCAATGCAATTGGCCCAGAGGCGCTGGCGAACGCGGTTGTCGTCAAGCTGGTACGCGTGATGCTGTTGGTACCGTTCCTGCTGCTGGTGGGCAGATGGTGGCTCAATCGCCACGCAACCAGACAGGATGGCACCCAATCCGTCGGTAAACTGACCGTTCCCTGGTTCGCGTTCGGTTTTGTGGCGGTGGCGCTGTTTAACAGCGTTGTCACGCTGCCGGAAGCCTTGCACGAAAGCCTGACGCTGACGGGCCAGATCGCACTTACCATGGCTATGGCAGCGCTGGGTTATGAAACGCGCATGTCGAAGCTTCGCGCCCTGGGGATCAAGCCTTTTGCTCTGGCACTGATGTTGTTTGTACTGCTGATCGGTGGCGGGCTTGCGGTGACTCCGATGATTGCACTGGCCTGAAATGCTGGACGCAATCGCCCGGGGTGGGTATTACGACGCTCTGTTAAAAAATCGCTCAAGCCGGGTTGTCAGAAACTGAATGGTGTGGCCGCTGTGTCGCCAGAAATGCCAATACAGCGGAACACTCAGGGCCTGATTTTCTGCAATCATGCCGTAACCCACTCCGGCCAGTGCAAACTGGACAAATCCCTGCGAGGACGGGCACAGGTGATAGCGAAAACCGCCGTGATACCCAAAGCTGTCCATGAACCGATGCTGTAACTGGTCGTTTGGGCCGTAAACGATGGCGGGTGCGCGGCTCAGCGAGTCCAGGCTGATACCGTCTGCGAAGAAGTGGTCCCGAAACTCCGGCGAAGGCCCACGTCCTGATCCTCAATCACCAGATCCATCAGCACATCTTCCTGACTGAACCTAATGTAAATGATTCAACAGTTTCTGGCCCGTCGGGGTTGGCCGTTGTAGCCTTTTTCAATGTGATTCGTGGCAGCCTGGTGGCTTTTTTGCAGTTGCCAGCACTGCGTCCGTGATTTGGTTCGGTGCCATGATGGCTGCCATCGCACTGCATCTTGCCCGTAACGGTCTGCAGGGGCCCATGATCTGAACAGGTTCCAAACCTACGTCGGGAATAAATTCCGGCCCGGCAACGCCCTTGGCCCCTGAGTTCTTATCCGACCGGCTCGATCTTGGCATCGCGTTGCCACAGCATGGAGGCGGTCGGCTTTCATTCAGCGTTCGGGGCTTTCAGCATGCATCCAACCATCGGCCAATACGTTCTATCCTTCATCGCTGTTGCCGGAACGGCAATCGGTATCAGCTTGCCTGCCAATGCGGCTGAATCCACCCGCTTCGAGCGCGGGGCCAAGGTTTACAGCCAGCAGTGTGCGGCCTGCCATCAGGCACAGGGCCAGGGCATACCGGGCTCGTTTCCGCCCCAGAAAAACCACACCGCTGAACTGTACAACGCCACCGACGGCATTGGTGGCCGCCAGTATCTTGGCCACGTGCTGCAATACGGTTTGACGGGGTCCATCGAAGTGGGGGGCACGGCGTACAACGGCAACATGCCCGCCTGGGGCGGTGCCCTCACGAACCAGCAGATCGCGGATGTGCTGAACTACGTGTTGACAGCCTTTGGTAACGAGCAGCGTCTTGCGGGAGAGTTTCAGCCCTACACCGCTGAGGAGATCAAGGCGATTGCGGGCCAGAACCTGTCCGGCAAGGACGTGTACCAGTTGCGACAGGCGGTGCTGGGTCAGTCAGTAGCGCCATCCCGGGAAGGTCCAACCGCCCGGTCGGCCCCAGAGCTGAGCCTGGAGAACGCCATCCGCGATCCGCTTTATGTGGCCGTCCAGAACAGCGGTATTGTAAGAGCCTTACCGTCAAAACAGGCCTGGCCTGGCGTGGCAGGGGCGCACTACGATGCTCTGAGCCCGGATGGCTCTCGCCTGATGGTGTCTGGTTTTAAAACCGGTAATGTCTATGTTCTGGATACGGCCAATGGCGACGTCATGGCCAGTGTGGCGATAGGCGAGGTGGCCCAGGGCGTCAAGATCTCACCGGATGGCCGCTATGGCCTTGCGGTTGCGCCGACCCAGGGCGACGTTGCAGTGATCGACATGAACACCCTCGAACTGGTGAAGAAAATTCCGGTGGGCAAGGTACCCCACAATCTCATCTACAGCGCCGACGGCAAATTTGCCTACGTCACTTTGCAGGGCGAAGGCGCTCTGGCAGTCGTGAACATGCAAACCCTGGAAAAACAGCATCAGATTCCGACGCCGGGGCTTGAGACGCCTCACAACGTTGACATCAGCGCCAACGGCCAACGGCTGTGGCTGCGCGACTTTACGGGCAACGTGGGCGTGATGGACCTGGCCAGTGAAACCATGCTGAAAACCTTCAAGGTGGGCAGTGGGCATGGCGGCATCGACGTGGTGCCCGGCGGGAAATACATCGCGACCGGGGCGATTTCCGCGTCCGCCGTGACCCTGATCGACCCCGAAAGCCTGGAAATTGTCAAGAACGTCGATGTGGGCGTCGGCCCCCATGGCGTTCGCGCCAGCCGTGACGGCCGGTTCATATACGCCTCTGTCACGGCGGATAACCAGATTGCCGTGATTGACAGCCAATCCTTGAAGGTCGTTCGCCGGCAACCCGTGGACGGCAAGTTCCCGTTCTGGATTGCGGTTCCCGGCAACCCGTAAAAAAATGTGGCGACAGGGAATAAACTGAACACAGGCGACGTCTTTGGTTAACAAGTCCACCGATTCCAAACGGGCACACAAAATGCGCAGCACCGGAAGCAAGCAGCAGTTTGACACCCTAGTACGCCCCTGGCGTTACCGGCTGTACGGTGTTGCGCAACGCCAGTCCGCCTCGACTGAAATAGCGGAAGACTATACTCAGGAAACCCTGCTTCGGGCCTGGCGGGATTTTGGCCAGTTGGACGACCAGGTAGCAATCTATGCCTGGCTGCTCAGAATTCTCAACCGTGTGGTTGCCGATGGCTACCGCCGGGACAATCGGCGGCGGCAACTGGCCCCGGTACTCACAACCGAAGACGCCGTGCTGAGCGAACACCCCTGCGCCGCTCCCGGCCCGTTCGAGCAGGCACTGAAACATCAGACCGATGCGCAGGTGATGGCCGCCGTTCGCGACCTGCCGGACAACTTCCGGCAGGTGGTTCTGTT
>JAEPMM010000378.1 GCA_017643965.1 Marinobacter sp. | reverse complement strand
GCGTTGCAACCACGATCTACGCAACCGGTACCACCAGCAACCCCAGAGGGGTGTTATTCAGCCATCGTCAGTTGGTGCTACACACCCTGGCAATGACCGGGTCACTATCCGCCTAAGACGAGATGCGACTGCTGCGGTCGTCAACGGTGTACATGCCGGTCACTCCGATGTTCCACGTGCACGCCTGGGGCGTGCCCTACGCCGCCACCATGCTGGGCATCAAGCAGGTCTATCCGGGTCGTTATGAGCCCGAGCTGCTGGTGGATCTGCTCAAGGAACACAAGGTGTCTTTCTCACACTGCGTACCGACCATCATGCAGATGATGATGGGCACCGAATCCATCAAGACCGCGGACCTCAGCAACTGGCACGTATTGATTGGCGGCAGCGCCCTGACCCGGGGATTGTGCGACGCTGGCGCGAAGCTTGGCATCCGCATGTACACCGGTTACGGCATGTCTGAGACCTGCCCGCTGCTGAGTGCCACTCATCTCAAGCCGGAAGATCTGGAACTGCCGCTGGCCCAGCAGACCGCCAAGCGGGTAAAGACCGGGATCGCCGTGCCCATGGCCGAACTCGACATTGTGGATCCATCCGGTCATCCGGTGGCCCATGACGGCGACGCCAAGGGCGAGGTGGTGGCGCGGGCACCGTGGCTGACCCAGAGCTACTTCAAGGAGCCGGAGAAAGGCCAGGAACTGTGGGAGGGCGGCTGGTTGCATACCGGCGACGTCGCCAGCATGGAGCCGGACAACACCCTGGTAATCAAGGACCGCATCAAGGACGTCATCAAGACCGGCGGCGAATGGCTGTCGTCACTGGATCTGGAGAACCTGATCAGCCAGCACCCGGCGGTGGCCGGTGCGGCGGTGGTGGGTATTCCCGACGAGAAATGGGGAGAACGCCCCCATGCGCTGGTCACGCTCAAGCCGGGCCAGCAAGCCAGTCTGGAAGACATTCAGTCGCACCTGAAACAGTTTGTGGAGGCCGGCGAGATCAACAAGTGGGCCATTCCGGCGCAGATTGATTTCGTTGACGATATCCCGAAGACCAGCGTTGGCAAGATCAACAAGAAGCTGATCCGGGATCAGTTGAAGTAACGCTGAAAGGGGCGGATGGCCTTGGTCATCCGCCCCCTGTTCAACGGCCTTAAATATCCTCGGGCAGGATCAGTTCATAGACCATCCCGAGGCCGTTGGTAAACCCGCCCAGACCATTGCGGCCGCCCCGGTCCGATGTGAAATACATCCGGCCACCATCCGGCGAGAACGCGATTCCTGCAATTTCCGAGGCGTCCTGCCCGACAATCTGTAACAGCGGTTTCAGGTTGCCATCCGGAAGGATCACCACCACCTGCATGTCACCCCCGTCCTCCGCCACCAGAATGTCTCCCTGTGAGGTGACAAACAGGTTGTCCACACCGGAGAGAATGTCGTTTGGTGCAACCGCCGTGGCGCGGTCATAGATCACTTCAATGGTCTGGGCCAGCGTATCGACTGCCCAGATCCGGTCATCGCCCTTGGTGGCAAAGTAGACAACGCCCCGGAAAAACCAGACACCTTCGCCGCCATCGAAAACGGTTGATTCCGGCAACCGGTTCTGGTGTTGCGGTTCGTGGGGGTTCTGGACATCCACCCAGGTGATCGCCTGGGGCCCGTCCAGGGCAGCTTCCACTCCATTTCCGCCCACCGCCAGCATCTGCAACCGGCCCGACTGCAAGGCGGCTCTGTCACTGCCTTCCGGCCAGTCAGAAGGATCCGGAATCCACCGGTAAAATCGCCCGTCCGGCATGTCCTCAGTGAGGTAGAGCAGGCGCTCATCCGGATCGATGGCGATGGCTTCATGGGAGAAAAAGCCCAGAGTCGGTCGCGGCACGCCGTCACCGGGCTGATAGGGGTCACACTCCCAGACCTGGCCGTTGGGGAATTCCTCACAGGACAGCCAGGTTTTCCAGGGTGTCACGCAGCCGGCGCAGTTGAAGGTCGTGCCGGTAAGAATGGTGTACGAGTCCACCAGCGTCCCGTCCGGATCAAAAACCAGCGTGCCCACCTGGGCCAGACCCGGAGTGAACTCCTCAAGCACATTGGTAAGATCCGCTAACTGGGGAAAGGTGAAGCCGATGCTGCCGACGCCGGGCACTTCACTGTTGCTGATGTAAATCCAGCCGCCGTTATCACGGGGCACCACACCGCCACCATCCGGGAAGATGTGCCACGGCCGGTTGCCGATGCCCCCGGTGCTGGGGCCAAGCACAGCCATTCCCTGGGGCTGTGGCAACTCCCCGTTGATCGCCACAATACGGGTGGCAAACCCCTCGGGCGTGCGAACGCCATGAACGTCCGGTGCCCGCAAAGGACCGATGTTCCTGAAACGCCCGAGAAGTTTTTCAACGGTCTCGGGCAGTACCTCCCCATCCGGAGCCTCTCCCATGCCTGGCGGTGGCGGCAGGGTGGCGCCGGAAGAGCCGGAGCCGGAACCGCCACACCCCGACAACCACGAGGCAGAACCCACGGCACCGGCGGTAAAAAACAGGGTTCTCAGAACGTCTCGGCGCGACCAGCGGGCACCCTGGGGAATAATGGATCGGGACATCGTCTACTCCTTAGCTGACAGTTTCACGCACGGGGGGATGCAACAGCGCCGTGCGGACGGCGCGGGGCGCGGACCGGGGTCGATCCTGATAGATGCGGCTGCTGCCGCTGTCGACACCCACCACCTTGCTCATGGCAGGATCAATCTCGCCGACCTGATCGGCGCTGGAGATGCTCCTCACGTACAGGAACTCGGCCTGGGTACGCTGGGCTGTCACATCCACCAGCATGAAGCCCGGCGACTTGAGCTCCACGTACTTCATGTGCGGATTGGCCAGCTGGACAGCAACACCCGCCAGCCCGGCGATTTGTTCGGGAAAACCCGGAGAGGTCACGGAGGGCGTTACGAACTCGGCGGCGAGGGGGCCCGTCAGCGCGTTCTCCAGCAGACTGCCGGGGTCCGCGTAGACCTCGTTGGCCCAGGAGGTGTGGATGTCACCGGTGAAAAACACCGTGTTATCGATGCCTTCCCCGGACAGGGTCTGGAGTATCGCCTCCCGGTCAGCCACATAACCGTCCCACTGGTCCATGTTCAGTGACAGCAACTGACCGTTGAACGCGGAGATATCCTCCAGCCCCAGGGTGCGGGCGGCGTCCAGCGTCCGGACAATGTTCAGCTCGGAAAACATGACCTGCTGACCAATCATCCGCCAGTGGGCATCGGACGCCGCCAGACCGTCCCTGAGCCAGCTCATCTGCTGCTCACTCATGATGCGGCGCTGGTCGTCAAAGCGCGCGGGATCGGCAGGCGACGACACCTGCGCATCCCGGCCCTCAAGGCGGGTGTCCAGCATGAACAGGTCAATCAGCCGGCCGAATTCGAAGCGGCGCCAGATCCGACCGCTGTCTGTGACCACCTC
>JAEPMM010000368.1 GCA_017643965.1 Marinobacter sp. | reverse complement strand
GGGGATCAAAACGGTAGCTGGCCGGTTGCGACCGGCCCAGCAGTTCAAGGTCGCTGCCGTAGTAGTGCCACTCGGGCATCGGTTGGTTGTTCCGATCGTGCTGGATGCTCTGCAGCAGGTAGCGGGTGTTGGCCGGCGCGTCCTGAAACCGGTCGGCATTTTCAGGGCGGATTTTGCGCAGCAGGAGAAAGTCGCCGTTGTCGTACCCCACGTAAACCGCACTGACAATGCCGCTGCTCTCCAGTATGTCGGCAATCAGCGGCAATCTCCCCAGGCGCTGATCGAGGTTGTCAGCGCCCGCCACCGGGTCGTGGCTGAGCACCGCCAGCGCCGCGGCCGGCGGGCCGGCGATGGCGCGGATGCGGTCGTCCACACTGATGGCCAGTTGCCGGGGCGTTGCGCTGGCCGCCGTGACTTTGGCCGATTCCATGCCGCGAAAACTCTGGCCCACCAGTACAATGGTCAGGATCAACATGCCCAGTGTAATGGCCGAGGCAATCAGAAATGCCAGCGAAACCTGTGCCGACTGATGTTTTGCGGACATCATTGATCCTTGAGCCAATGAAAGAACGTATCCGGATATTGATAAGGTAGACCCTGAGGCGCATTTTTTCTTTTCCGGAAACCCAACGGGAGGCCCGTGTGACAACCCATGTGACAACGCCGGACTTGTTTGCAGCCGAGCTGCCGGAGCCCCGGACGGAGGTCATCTGCCCGGGGGCGGTGATTCTTCGGCATTTTGCACTGCCGCAGGAGGCAGCCTTGCTGGAGTGTATTGCTGCGGTGACCGAGCAGGCGCCGTTCCGGCAGATGCAGACTCCCGGTGGCCACACCATGTCGGTGGCCATGAGCTGTTGTGGTGGCTGGGGCTGGGTGACGGACCGGGCGGGCTATCGCTATCAGGCAACGGACCCACAAACCGGGCAGCCATGGCCGGACATGCCCGCCAGTTTTCGCCGGCTTGCCGAAAGTGCCGCCGCCGCAGCCGGCTACGCCAACTTCCAGCCGGATGCGTGTCTGATCAACCGATACCAGCCGGGGGCCAAAATGGGGTTGCATCAGGACAAGGACGAGCAGGATTTTGACCAGCCCATTGTGTCGGTATCGCTCGGCGTGCCGGCCACCTTCCAGTTCGGTGGGCCCAGGCGCAGCGAGCGGCCGCTGAATACGGTGTTAACCAGTGGCGATGTGGTGGTGTGGGGTGGCGAGGCGCGGCGCTATTACCATGGTGTGCTGCGCCTGAAAGCCGGCCAGCATCCGCTGACGGGTGAGAATCGTTACAACCTGACCTTTCGCCGGGCCCGTTAAAGCAGCCACGCCGTGCCCAGACCCGCGAGTAAAGACACCGTCATGGGCAGGCCCACCATCAGTCCCAGCTGTCGGGAACCCAGGCTGCCCGCAATGCCGGCCTTGACCAGGTTGTTGGTGGCGGCAGCCATGACGATGGCAATCACCGCCGTGGTCATGGGAATGGCATCCTGGGACATGCGGGTTAGTGACAGCGTGATGGCGTCCACATCGGCAATGCCGGACGTAACGGCGAGCATGTAGATGCCGAGATTGCCCAGCCAGTCCCGCAACAACTCACCCAACAGCAGAATGACGGTCAGCAGGATGCCGAACCCGACCGCGGATTTCAGATCCAGCGGGTTCTGGGTCAGTGTCGGCTGAGAGACCGTGAGCTTGTCTTCATGGTGTTTCCAGATCACCAGCGCCGGCACGTACAGCAACGCGGACATAACCACCACCGGCCAGATCAGCAGCGGTAACAGCGCTGGATTGATCAGTGCGCAATACACCAGAATGCGGGGAAACATGGTGCCGCAGGCAATCAGAATGCCACTGGCGAACTGCGGGCTCAACTCGGGCGCCTGGGTGGCCTGCCGGGCAAAATGCAGGGTCAGAGCGGTGGACGAACTCAGGCCGGCAAACAGGCTGGTGAACAGAATGCCTTTCTTCATGCCGGCAAGCCGGATGGCGAAGTAGCCCACAAAGGAAATCGAGGCAATCAGCACCACCAGCCACCAGATTTCATAGGGATTCAGCACGCCGCCGGGCCCCATTTTTTCGTTCGGCAGCAACGGCAGCATCACCACCGAGATCAGCAGCAGCTTCAGTGCTGCGTCCAGCTCGTGGGCCTGCAGGCGATTAACGAAGCCGTGGATTTCCTGTTTGCTGTCCAGAATCACGGCCGTGATCACGGCTGCCGCGATGGCGATGACCGGATCCACGGCAACAGCGATGGCGCCGTAGCAGAAGGTGAGTACCATGCCGACGGTGCCGGTAATGCTGAAGTTACGGATATGGGAAAGGCGCTGGCTGTAGGCCACCAGCGCCACTGCCACCACGCTGATCAGCAGCACCGGAAACGCCCATGGGGTGATCTCCGTGCTCAGAACCGCGGAAATACCCCCGAGCAGACCGATCAGCGAGAACGTGCGAATGCCGGCAATGCGTTCGCCTGCTTTTTGCTCCCGCGCCCCCCAGCCCCGTTCCAGGCCGATCACCGCACCCAGAAGCAGCGCCAGAGCGAGGCGCAGGGCGGTCTGGTTGGTGGTCAGAAACTGCTGGGTTATGTCATCCATTACGCACTGTTCCCTGCCGCTACGCCTGACGCCCACGCCCATTGAAAATTGTGGCCGCCGAGATGCCCGGTTACGTCCACCACCTCACCGATGAAATACAGGTTCGGACGCTCCAGCGTCGCCATGGTTCTGGACGACAGCTGGCGGGTGTCGACGCCGCCGAGAGTGACTTCCGCGGTGCGATAGCCCTCGGTGCCAGCGGGCTTGATGGCCCACTGGTTCAGTGTAGTCGCCACCTGCTCGATGTCGTTGTTCTTGTAGCCCTGTAACGGGCCGGTCCAGCCGTGCAGATCATTGAAGGCACTGGCGAAGCGTTTCGGCAGATGTTGAGCAAGATAGTGCGCGACGGTGGCCTGAGGCCTGTTTTTGCGCAGGTCGAGCAGGTCCTGCTGAACCGGGCAGGCCGGCAGCAGGTTGATGGCAAGACCGTCTCCGGGCTGCCAGAAACTGGAGATCTGCAGCATCGAGGGCCCGCTGAGGCCGCGATGGGTCACCAGCATGGGTTCGCGGAAATGTTCGTTGCGGCAGCTCACATCAACCTCGCAGCTGATGCCCGACAACGGGGCCAGCTGTTCTTTCAGTTCCGGGTGCAGGGTAAAAGGCACCAATCCTGCCCGGGTGGGCAGCACCGTGAGTCCGAATTGTCTGGCGATGTCGTAGCCGAAACCGCTGGCCCCCATGGTGGGAATCGACAGTCCTCCGCAGGCTACGACAAGAGAGTCGCCAGTGACCGATCCCGACCCGGTGGCCAGATGAAAACCGTCGGGGGTCTCGGTGATGTCCCCGATCCGGGTTTTCAGCCTAATATCCGCACCGGCCCATTCGCACTCGGTCAGCAGCACATTGAGAATGTCTTTCGCGCTGTGTTTGCCGAACAGCTGGCCCGGCGCTTTTTCTTCGTATTCCACGCCGTGGCGGTCCACCAGCTCGAGAAAGTGCTGGGGCGTATACCGTTTCAGGGCAGAGATGCAGAAATGGGGATTGTCGGAAAGAAAATTGGCCGGCGTGCTGTTGAGGTTGGTGAAATTGCAGCGCCCGCCACCGGACATCAGGATCT
>JAEPMM010000221.1 GCA_017643965.1 Marinobacter sp. | reverse complement strand
TCCCGGTTTCTTTCAGCGCCAGGCCAGTGCCCGGCGCAATACCTCGGTACTGGTTGGCCTGTTCCTGGTGGCCGTCCCACTGATTACCCTGGCGGTGTGCGTGGTGGGGTATTTTGTCACCCGCAGCGAAAGCTCCGGGTTGGCCTTCCATCACTGGCTGCTCAGCCAGCATGGCCTCCTGACCGCCGCGGCTGTCGTGCTGCTGATCGGTGGCGGATCGCTGGTGCGCTGGGTGGACCTGGCCGGCGGCGGTGAACGGGTGGCGAAGATGGTCGGCGCCCGGGAAATCGATCCGGATACCCGCGACGCCGATGAACGCAAACTGCGCAACATCGTCGAGGAAATGGCAATCGCCAGCGGCGTCACCGTCCCCACTCTGTACGTGATGGATCAGGAAACCGGCATCAACGCCTTTGTCGCCGGCTACAGCCCCGGTGAGGCGGTGATGGTGGTGACCCATGGAGCCCTGACCCAACTCACCCGTGACGAGCTTCAGGGCGTGGTTGCCCACGAATTCAGCCACATCTTCAACGGCGACATGCGGCTTAACGTGCGGTTGATCGCTATTCTCGCCGGCATTCTGATGCTCGGGCAGATTGGCGGCTTTCTGCTGCGGGCGGCGTCATTCCGATCCTCAAGATCATCCCGAGACGGCCGCGGCCAGGCCGCCATCGGGTTGATCGGCCTGGCCCTGTTGATCATTGGCTACATCGGCGTGTTTTTTGGCCGGTTGATTCAGGCCGCCGTATCGCGGCAACGGGAGACGCTCGCGGACGCGTCCTCGGTGCAGTTCACCCGTAATCCGGAGGGCATTGCCGGCGCCCTGTTCAAAATCGGCCTCAAAGGCGGCTATCTGGACACCACCAATCACGCCAGCGACATGAACCACATGTGCTTCGGAGAAAGCGCCCGGATGAAGCTGTCATCGCTGCTGGCTTCCCATCCGCCCATCGAAAAGCGCATCCACGCCATTCAACCCGGCATGCTGGCCCGCTTGCGCAGCCGGCTCAGAGACACCGAAGCCGCGCCACGCCCATCACACACCCCGCAAACCACTGCGTCGGCAGGGCGTCCCGCCCAGGCGTCCGGCTTTGCCGGCACCCCTTCCGGCGGCTTCTCCCGTCAGGTGGGTTCGGCATCCGCCGCCAGCGAGCACTACGCCGTGGATCTGCTGGCAAACCTCCCCGCCACCTTCCGCAGCCTGCTCTACACCCGGGCCGGAGCGGTCCAGCTCTGTTATGCCTTGCTGCTGTATTCCCTGCCCCGCTCCGAACAGGACGCGGCCCTGGCGCGGGTTGGCGAACACCCTTTGCTCAGCCCGCAACAAGACCTGCTGGACAAGTTTCTTCCGACACTGGAGAGCCAGGGCCAACGCCTTCGCTTCCCGGCGCTGGAATTAGCGATGCCGGCACTGCGTAAACTGGATTCGGATGAGCGGGCGGGGCTGCAAGCTGCGGTTGGCGAACTGATCCGGGCTGACCGCAAGGTCTCGCTGTTTGAACTGGCCATGAGCAGCTTTCTGAATCGCCACCTCGCGGCCGATGCTCAGCGTGTTGTGCCCGTGGCGCACCGGAACTATCAAGCGGTATTGCCGGCCCTGCGTGTATTGATGAGCCTGCTGGCGCGCGCCGGCACACAGAACGGACACGACGCAGAGGCCCTGTATCAGCAGGCCCTAGCGGGTTTTACATCGTCCGAGGAGATGGGCCAGCTGGCGCCAAGCGTTTCTCTGAAGGAACTGCAGGAGGCTCTGCACACGCTGAACCGGCTATCCCCACTGCTGAAGCCGGCGGTTATCGACGCGTGCGGCCATTGTGTCACCCACGACGGACGTGTGGATGCAGCCGAATACGAGCTGATGAGGCTGGTGGCGGATCAGCTGGATTGCCCGATGCCGCCACTGGCCGCCTGATACCCTGTTACTGAATTCGCTCGGTTCCCGGGCTGAACAGCGTTTCAATTTCCGGGCGTTCATCCACTTTTGGAAGGCCTAGTTTCTCACGCACGCCCAGATTGATTTCCCACAGACTGTTGTATTTCTCGCTGGTCATAGCCACCGCGTCCGCCTTATCAAGCATGATCTTGGGTCGCAGGAATACCAGCAGATTGCGCTTCACACGGCGCTCGGATTCCGACGAGAACAGCCGCCCAAGTACCGGAATATCACCCAGCAGGGGCACCTTGCTGCGGTTGATCAGCAAGTCATCCCGGATCAGACCACCCAGCAGTATGGTTTCGCCGTCATCAGCCAGTACCGTGGTCTTGATTTCACGCTTGCTGGTGATGATGTCTGAGGCGTTCTCAACACTGTCCGCGATGTTCTCGGTGGTCTGCTCGACCACCAAACGCACCAGGCCGTCGGCACTGATGGTCGGTGTGACCTTGAGGGTCAGACCAATATCCCGGCGCTCGATGGTGGTGAACGGGTTGGTAGTGCCGTCGCCGGTTACGGTGGACTGACCGGTCCGGAACGGCACGTTCTGACCCACGATGATTTCCGATTCCTGGTTATCCAGCGTCAGAATACTCGGCGTGGACAACAGATTCGCGGCGGCCGATGAGGACAGCGCCTGCAGCAGAACGCCCCAGCTCAGACCGTTTTCATCGCGCTGACCGGCACCCACGGTAATACCCCCGGTGGCTGGCGTAATCGCAGATTCGGTCAGGATGGCGCTGAGCACCTCACCCAGGCTGCGACCGACGTTGCCGAAGTTGGTGCCGGCGATGGGTGTCGACTCGCCGGATTCATCACCCACGGCAACCTGAACCCCCAGATCACGACCCAGCTCGTCGCTGATCTCAACGATGGCGGCCTCGATCAACACCTGTGCCCGACGAACGTCCAGCTGGGTCACGATCATTTCCGCCTCTTGCATCAGGGACGGCTCACCGCGAACAACCAGCGCGTTCAGACCCTCATCCGCGAATACAGAGAAGCTGGTGTTACGCCGGCCTGATGAACCCGAGCCGGCACCGTTGCCGCCGCTCGCTTCCTCGACCAGATCCCCCATCACGCCACTGAGCAGTTCGGTGAGGTCTTGGGCATTGGCGTGCTTCAGGCGGATAACCTTGGTAGCGCCGCCGCTGGCAGCGGGCTGGTCAAGCTTGCGAATCAACCCGCGCATTTTTTCGCGGAAGGACTCATCACCACGCAGGATCAATCGGTTACTGCGCTCGTCTGCGGTCACACTGTATTTGCGGGCGGCGTTCTCACCGCCGGACTTGCCCAACTCGTCCGGAGCCAGCTCCTGCAGCAGCTCGACCATGTCGCCCACCCAGGCCTCGTCAAGCTGGATAACCTCCACCTCGTACTTGGAAGGGCTGTCGAGTTCACGAACGATCTGCTCGATCCGGCTGATGTTCGAGGCGTGGTCGCTGATGATCAGCGCGTTGGCCGCGGCAACGCCGGCCAGATGACCATACTTCGCTACCAATGGACGAAGAATAGGCACCATCTCCAGGGCGTTGGCGTTGTCAATCTGGATCACTCGCGTGATCAGCTGCTCCGAGGGAACCTCGGAAAACCTGTCCAGAGATTCAGCGGATTGTTTGGCGTCTACTTGCTGGACCACCTTGATCACTTCCTGCCCCGGAATTGCCGTGAAGCCGTGCACCTGTAATACCGCCAGAAACAGGTCGTAAATTTCATCTTTGTTCATCGGGGCACTGGAGAGCACGGTCACCTTGCCTTTGACCCTCGGATCCACCACAAAACTGTACCCGGTAATATCAGCCACCTGAGTGACGAAGGCCCGGATATCGGCATCCTTCAGGTTCAGTCTCCAGGTCTGGTCCTGCCCATGAGCGACCGACATCAGTGGCATCAAAAGGACCAACGCTATGGCCCGCAACAGATTCGTCTTATGGTTATACATCTGGCGATTTCGTCCTGTTATTGATGAACCCGGTCAGCGCCACTGCTCGGGTATGGCATAGCTTACGGTCAGGAGGGACCCGTCCCGTTCAATTTCAATGTCCAGCTGGGCTTGTGATCGCCAGCTTTCAAGCAACGATTTGTCCTGCTCAAGATCACCCAGTCGCTGGCCGTTGATGGCGGTGATCACATCCCCGGCTCTGAGGTTAACCGCATTGAGCATGGCATTGGAACCGTCGTAGACATATCCGGCACTGCCGCCGTCTTCGGCAGGGCTTAATCCATAGGCTGCAAGCGCCGCGGCGCCCTGGCTGTCCAGTTGCTCCCTCGCACTGGCCAGAAACTCGTCAGGCGACGTGTCTGCTGGCCCCGAAGACTCGTCCGCAAACAGAGGGTCATCCCCTGTTTGCTCGTCAAAGGCAAGAGATTCATAACGACCGTTGCGGCGAATCAGAATGCGCCCAGTCTCGACTTCCGCGAGCTCGGCGTTGCCCGGCAGCGTGTCACCCACGCGGTAGTGCGCTGTTTCACCGTTACTTCCAGCAACTATAGCACCAGAGTCTTCCGGGCGCTCCGCCAGTAATACGCCCTCAAGCCGTAATCTCAGACCGGTCTCCGGGGCCGAGCGGCGCACCACCTCCGCCACCCGGGACCCGCCCTCCGGTCTGCCGAACAGTTCGTAACTGGCGATCGCTGTGGACGACGCCCTGCCCGCGCCACCATTCAAGCCCTGCGCTACCGGGCTGGCAACCACAGGCTGTTCGGTCCAGGCGATTAACCAGGTCATTTTGGCCAGGGTGGCTCCCAGATAGAGCGCCAGCGCCACCAGCAGAATATTGGCCAGAGAGCGTGCCACGCGGGCCTGGGTGTGCACCGGGAAGGCCGCCATCACAGACCTCCCGGCAGCAAGGGCTGCCGCACCCGGAAAATTACATCGCCAGGCTGGGCCGACCCGGACCAAGGCTGATCCGCCAGGTCCACCATCCGCTTGTAAACCCGCAACTCCAGGGTACCATTCCACAGAATGTTCGCATCCGCGGCCGGGCCGTCGCCACCCTGCTCGCTGACCACCAGCGCCAGCCCGCCATCAGAGGTGGACAAATCCGCCTCCATGGCCGGAAAAACGGCTTGTCCAGTCTGATTGCCCATGGGCCAACTGACCGGACCGCCGTCCCAGCGACCGTAGCCGCTGGCATTGGCTAGGCGGTTGTCTTTCAGGCTCACTTGCAGGCGATCAACCAGCACGTCACCTTCAATCATCGCGCCGCCACTCTGGCGGATCAGATCCTCGAACTCGGCCACGGCAATGCGGCCGTTGGCCGCCAGGTTGACCGTGGCCGGCCAGCCCACGGTTATATCGCCGTTGAGCGACGATTGCGATGACGCGATGGTCAGCGATACCGGCAGTTGCAGAGAGGCCAGCGACGGCCAGCTCAGTGCCCAGCTGGCGCGCACCGGATAGCCGGCGACAACCACACCGGCGGCCCCGCTCCAGACCGTGCCGGACACCTGGCGGACCTGGACCTGAGGCGGCAAGGTGACATACGCCGACGCCTGATGCCACACCCAGCCTGCAGGCACCCAGAGAACCAGCGCGACCAGATAGACCAGCACACCTGCCAGTACCAGCAGGACTACCTTGCCGGGGCGGAGGAAAGCTTTGGGTGCGGATTCAGTCATTGGGCGACACGTTTAGAAAAGGCTGGTTGCCGAGTCTAGCAAAGGGAATATGGCAGGTCATGAAGGAAATGCACAAAGGTGACGGTTTTTCTTGTCAGATCACGCCGACACGCGGGCATAAAAAAACCCGCACGGTACCGTGCGGGTTCTTCGGGGCTCCGATGGCAGAGTTGCCTCACCAGCGGAGCAAGGTGCCTGGGGGCTTACATCATGCCGCCCATGCCTCCCATTCCACCCATGCCGCCCATGTCGGGCATGCCGCCACCGGCCTTGTCGTCTTCCGGCTCGTCAGCAACCATCGCCTCGGCGGTGATG
>JAEPMM010000163.1 GCA_017643965.1 Marinobacter sp. | reverse complement strand
TGCCCGCGCCATGCTGTTCGACAGCCTGGACTCACCGGACAAGGCCGAGGAAGATCTGCGACGGATCATCGAGGAGGAACCGGACAACGCCGTAGCGCTCAACGCTCTCGGTTACATCCTGACCACCCGCACCGACCGCCTCGAGGAGGCGCGTACGTTCATAGAACGCGCCCTGACCCTGGATCCGGAAAACCCCGCGATACTCGACAGCATGGGCTGGGTGCTGTTTCTGCAGGGACAACAACAGGAAGCGCTGGCCTACCTGTCCGAGGCCTGGGCAGCCTATCCGGACCCGGAAGTGTCAGCCCACTATGGCGAGGTCCTCTGGACCACCGGTGCCGAAGATCAGGCCCGGATCATCTGGAAGGAAGGCATCGATGTGGACCCGGATCATCCGGTACTGATTGAGACCATCCAGCGGCTGACCGGAGAACAACAACCGTGAGCCTGCTCAGACCTCGACTGCTGGTAATGGTGGCCAGCGTACTCCTGCTCGGTGCCTGTACCACCATTCAGCTGGAACCCCTGCCCGAGGGCCTGACCGACCAGCCCCCCGCTGACTGGAGCGAGCGTAGCGAACAGCTCAAACGCTTCAACGCCTGGCAACTGAGCGGCAAGCTGGCGGTGAAACAGCCGTCAGACAGCGGCACGGCCATTATCAACCACTGGATCCAGGAGCGGGATGCCTACGATCTGGAGCTGTCCTCGTCGTTTCTCGGCATGGGCCGAACCAGCCTGCAAGGGGTTCCGGGTTTCATCTCCCTGACCCTTCCGGATGGCGAGACCTATCGCTCCGGCGACCCGGAGGCACTGATCCAGGCGGCGACCGGCTGGCAGTTGCCGATCGACAGCCTGGTGTGGTGGATTCGCGGCCTGCCCGGGCCCGATGGCGATTTCCGCCTGCTGTTTGACGACAGCAGCCAGCTCGCCATGATTCGCCAGCAAGGCTGGGAGATCCGTTATGATCGCTGGCAACCCTTCATCACCGGCTATCCCGAACTGCCCGCCCGCATCACCGCGGTCAAGGACGACAAGCGCGTCAGAATGGTGGTGACGCGCTGGCAAGAGACCACGGAACAAGACCGGTGAACCCGTTTACCCTGCCCTCGCCGGCAAAGCTCAACCTCTGCCTGCACATCGTCGGGCGACGCCCCGACGGCTACCACGAGCTGCAGACTCTGTTCCAGTTCCTTGATTACGGTGACCACATCACGTTTGAACCGGCTGCGGGCGGTGAACCGGGGATACGGCTGAAAACGCCCATCCCCGGCGTTGCCGACGACGACAACCTGATCCTGCGAGCCGCTCGCCTGCTGGCCGGGAACCGCGAGCCCGACCTGCCCGGCATCACCCTTGCGGTCAGCAAGCACCTGCCCATGGGCGGCGGCCTCGGCGGTGGCAGCTCCAATGCGGCCACGGTACTGCTGGGACTGAACCACTACTGGCAACTGGGACGCAGCCTCGACGAGCTGGCCGACCTCGGCCTGCAACTGGGCGCTGACGTACCGGTGTTCGTGCGCGGCCACGCCGCCTGGGGTGAAGGCGTGGGTGAACGGCTGACTCCGGCCTCCCCGCCGCAGGACTGGTTTCTGGTTCTTAAACCCGCCTGCGATATAAACACCGGTAAGATTTTTTCCGAGCAAGGGTTGACAAGGAACACCCCGAGAATCAAAATAGCGCCCGCTTTTGAGGGAGACGCCTCGAGGTACCGAAACGACTGTGAGGATGTGGTTCGCAAACTGTATCCGGAGGTTAACCAGAGCCTGAAATGGCTTTCACAATTCGGACCTGCAAGATTAACCGGAACCGGGGCTTGCATATTTGGACGTTTCCCGACAGAATCCGCAGCCCGGATTATCTGGGAAAGCAAACCCTCCGGCATCACGGGGTTCGTCGCTCAAGGGGTGAATATTTCACCGCTTCACACAAAGCTGACAGAGCTGTAATGATGCCAAAAAAGCACGATACTGGGGTGTCGCCAAGTGGTAAGGCAACGGGTTTTGATCCCGTCATGCGCAGGTTCGAATCCTGCCACCCCAGCCACCTTTCTCCTGCTTCTTCTGAATCAAACGCTGATACCGCGAAGGATGCCGTCGTGTCCAAACTGATGATTTTCGCTGGCAACGCCAACCCTGACCTTGACAAAGCTATTGCCCAGAAACTCCACATTCCCATGGGTCAGGCCACTGTAGGCCGGTTCAGTGACGGTGAAACCACCGTCGAGATCGATGAGAATGTCCGGGGCCATGATGTTTTCATCATTCAGCCCACCTGTTACCCCACCAACGACAACCTGATGGAACTGATCGTGATGGCCGACGCACTTCGCCGTGCCTCCGCAACACGCATCACCGCCGTTATCCCCTACTACGGATACGCTCGTCAGGATCGTCGCGTTCGCTCAACGCGGGTAGCCATCAGTGCCAAGGTCGTGGCCGACATGATTTCCAGCATCGGCGTGGACCGCGTGCTGACCCTCGACCTGCACGCTGACCAGATCCAGGGCTTCTTCGACATCCCGGTAGACAACATCTACGCTACCCCGGTGTTGCTTGAGGACATCGAGAAGCAGCGCTTCGAGAACTTTGTTGTGGTTTCCCCCGACGTTGGCGGCGTGGTTCGTGCGCGGGCCATCGCAAAGCGCCTCGACGACGCCGACCTCGCCATCATCGACAAGCGCCGCCCGCGAGCCAACGTGTCTCAGGTCATGCACATCATCGGTGATGTAAAAGACAAGACCTGTATCCTGGTGGATGACATCATCGATACCGCCGGCACCCTGTGCAAAGCCGCCAACGCGCTCAAAGAGCACGGCGCCGCTCGCGTTGTGGCCTACATTACCCACCCGGTGCTTTCCGGTCCGGCGATCGAGAACATCAATTCCTCGGAGCTCGACGAGCTGGTGGTCTGCGACACCATCCCACTGGGTGACAAAGCGAAGAATTGTGATAGAATCCGCGTCCTCAGTATGGCGGGTCTGCTCGCGGAGTCCATTCGCCGCGTCAGCAATGAAGAATCCATCAGCGCCATGTTTGAGAACGTCTGAGCAGGATTTTTCGGTTTACTCAGACAAAACAAGCAGATACAGAATCGGGAGCCTGAACAGGCTCCCGATTCTTTTAGTCAGCCGAAGAAAATATTCCGAGGCTATTCAAAAATATCACCTGTCCAAACGCCTGGTCGCGGGCAGTTCAGGTGACGATCGAGGTACATATCATGTCCCAGGAATTTGTTATTGAAGCATTTCCTCGTGGCGATCAGGGGAGAGGTGCGAGCCGCCGCCTGCGTCGTGAGGAACGGAAAATCCCGGCCATCGTCTATGGCGGTAATAAAGAAGCGGTTTCCATCTCCATCTGGCACAACGAGCTGAAAAAGGCTCTTGAGAACGAGGCGTTCTTCTCCCACGTTCTGACCATTGAGCTGGACGGCAAGAAAGAAAGCGTGATCCTGAAAGATCTGCAGCGTCACCCGTACAAGCCGCTGCTGACCCACGCCGACTTCCTGCGCGTTGACAAGGATCACGAGATCCACGTCAACGTTCCGCTGCACTTCCTCAACGAAGACACAGCACCGGCCATCAAGCTTCAGGGTGGCGTAGCCAACCACCAGATCAACGAAGTGGAAGTGATCTGTCTGCCGCAGAACCTGCCCGAGTTCATCGAAGTGGACATGAGCACTGTCGAGATGGATCAGGTCGTTCACCTGAGCGATCTGAAACTGCCGAAAGGCGTCAAGGTTGCCGCTCTGCTTCAGGGTGAAGATCACGACCTGCCGGTTGTGGCGATCCACAAGCCGCGCGGCGCCAAGGCTGATGAAGCCGAAGACGCTGCCGAAGGCGAAGAAGGCGAAGACAAGGAGTAATCGCTCCTGCTGTAATAAGGGCAACGGTGTATGGCTCAGGATATTGTCATGGTGGTCGGTCTGGGGAATCCCGGGGCTGACTACGAGAATACCCGCCACAACGCCGGCGCCCTGTTCGTCGAAGCTCTGGCCCGCGCTGCGGGCCAGACGCTCCGTCCCGAACGCAAATATCACGGGCTCTACGCCCGCATCCAGTGGCAGGGCCTCGACCTGCACTTACTGAATCCCTCCACGTTCATGAATCGCTCCGGCCTTGCCGTCAAGGCATTGGCGGACTTCTTCAAGATTCAGCCTGAACAGATTCTGGTTGCCCACGACGAACTCGATATCCCCCCCGGTACCGCCAAGCTGAAAAAGGGCGGAGGGCACGGCGGGCACAACGGCCTGCGGGACACCATTGCCCACCTGGGCAGCAACGACTTCCAGAGACTGCGCATTGGCATTGGCCACCCCGGCGACAGCCGCAAGGTCACCGGCTACGTGCTTGGCCGCCTCGGCAAACAGGAAAGCGAAGAGCTCACCGCGGTGGTTGATGAGGTCCTGCGGGTTCTCCCGGATGCCGCCAGCGGCAAACTGGCCGCCGCGATGAACCGGCTGCACAGCTTCAAGCCGACCCCCTGACACATCCCCTTACTCGCTTACGCCCATCGACACCGGTATAATCCGGCCAAATTTTCCAGTACCAGCAGAGGCATTCCATGGGATTTAACTGCGGCATCGTCGGCCTTCCCAACGTCGGCAAATCCACCCTGTTCAACGCACTGACCAAATCCGGCATCGGCGCGGAAAATTTCCCGTTCTGCACCATTGAGCCCAATGCCGGTGTGGTGGCCATGCCCGACCCGCGCCTTACCAAACTGACCGAGATTGTGAAGCCTCAGCGAGTGGTGCCCACCACCATGGAGTTCGTCGACATTGCCGGCCTGGTTGCCGGTGCCTCCAAGGGCGAAGGCCTGGGCAACCAGTTTCTGGCCAACATCCGCCAGACCGATGCCATCGCTCACGTGGTGCGCTGCTTTGAAGACGGCAACGTGATTCACGTGGCCAACAAGGTGGATCCCGCCTCCGATATCGAGGTGATCAACACCGAGCTTGCCCTCGCCGACCTGGACACTGTGGAAAAGGCCATCAAGCGGGTACAGCGCGTGGCCAAGAGCGGTGACAAGGATGCCAAGGCCCAGCTCGAGATGTTCGAGAAACTGCTGCCGGTGCTGAACGAGGGCAAGCCCATACGCAGCATGAACCTCGACAAGGACCAGATGGCACTGGTACGCGAGCTGTGCCTGCTGACCGTCAAACCCACCATGTACATTGCCAACGTCAATGAGGAAGGTTTCGAGAACAACCCGCACCTGGATACCGTGAGACAGATCGCTGAATCCGAGAATGCCGTGGTGGTGCCGATCTGTAACAAGATGGAAGCCGAAATCTCCGAACTGGAAGACGAAGATAAAGCCATGTTCCTGGATGAAATGGGCATGGAAGAGCCCGGGCTGGATCGCGTCATTCGTGCCGGGTATGGCCTTCTGGGCCTGCAGACCTACTTCACGGCCGGGGTAAAGGAAGTGCGCGCCTGGACCGTGCGGATTGGCGCTACCGCGCCCCAGGGCGCCGGTGTGATCCACACCGATTTCGAGCGTGGTTTCATCCGCGCGGAAGTGGTCAGCTACGATGACTTCGTCCAATACAACGGCGAGGCCGGTGCCAAGGATGCCGGCAAGTGGCGCCTGGAAGGCAAGGAATACATCATCAAGGATGGCGACGTCATCCACTTCCGCTTCAACGTGTAACTTTTCAGGAAAAAACGGCCGCCAAGCCTTGACAGGAAGAGCCCAAATACTGAAAATACGCGCCTCGTTCAGGGCGATGCCCGAAGCGAAATGGCAAGGTAGCTCAGTTGGTTAGAGCACAGCACTCATAATGCTGGGGTCGGCGGTTCGACTCCGCCCCTTGCTACCAGAATACAGAGGGTCACGATTCACGTCGTGACCCTTTTTTTTGGCGCATCCATGGCACCGATCAGGATGAGGACCTACCCCGCGAGATGTCGAGCAGGTATCCCCGGGCATCGCGTCGCCCGTCAATTTCGATGTTGGCTTTGCCGCCTCGGTGGTCGGTTATGACCATGATATCGTCGTCGGGAAGCATCGACCGGCCAATACTGTCGAGATCTACTGTCGCAATGCGCGACCCCTCAATTCCGTAGCGGATGTCGTAGGTGTTGCGGCGGCCGTTCCACTGGGCAAAATAGGCGCCGCGATCGGTGATGAAGAACACCCCGAACTTCAGCCAACCGTCGTCGTGGAGGATGGCCTTTTCCTGAAAGCGAACCTGCTCACTGCCATCGTCGGCAGAATCCAGGGCAACAGACGTGAAAGCGGGCGTGTTGATTGGCCCATGAACCTGCTCCATCGAACCGGATGCAGCACATCCATAAAGAAACAGTATCAGACACCCCATCGAAAACGTTCTGAAAACAGACACTGCCAGACTTCCTTTAACCATGGATAAAACGGGTTGCCGGACCTTCGGAAATCAGACATTCGGCTCACTGCGTAGCTCTGAATAGCAACCCTAAATAATCGGGCTCTGAAATGCTACAGCTGTCCGCGCGCCGCAGCCTCCGGTTACCCCCATACAAAAAAGCCCGACTCGCAAGAGCCGGGCTTTTTTTACGCCGGGTTCAGTCCCAGATATTCCACCAGGCTTTGGCGTTTTCCTGTTTTTTAGCCTGCCCCTGCTCACTGCCTTTGGACGCCGGATCCGCCTTGCGGTTTGCGTTATCCCGGTTGGCGGCGGTGGCCTGAGCCTGCTCCCGCTCGCTCTCGCCCCGCTCCTGGGCAGCTTCGGCGCGCTCACGGGCACGCTCGGCTTCGTCCTCAGCGCGCTCGCGGTTGCGCTCTGCCTCATCTTCCGCCCGCTCACGGGCCTGTTCGGCCTCATCGTCCGCGCGATTCCGTGCGTCCTCTACGTCTGCGTCCGCCTGCTCACGCATGTTTTCTGCTTTGTCCTTACCCTTATTGCGAGCCTCTTTCGCCTTTTCTTTGACGTCGCGCGCTTTACCCTTGCCCTTCTCGGACATTTCCGCGGCGCGCTGGGCATTGTCTTCAACGTCAGACTGGGCCCAGACGGCCGGCGCTGCAAGGCTGCCAGCCAACACAACGGTTGCCGCAATTGCAGTGGAACGAATGGTTTTCAGATTCATGGAGACTCTCTCTTCAATGAGTTAACGCCGGTGTCATCCCCGGCAGGTTCAACCGCACCGCAATGATAAGGATGAATGAAATATCCGGGGTACTCATTTCACGCCAGAAGCCGTGCTGTGGTTCCAATCGGTATGGCATACTCCGGTGACGAAACCGACAAACTCCTGACAACAGCAAGGATCGTTGATATGAGACCCG
>JAEPMM010000402.1 GCA_017643965.1 Marinobacter sp. | reverse complement strand
CAACAACGCCAACCAGGCGCTGGACCGTATCATCCAGTTCTTCCCGCCGGAGCAGCACAACCAGATCTGGATGGACCTGTCCCTGAACCTCAAGGCCATCGTTGCCCAGCAACTGGTACCGACCCCGGACGGTACCGGCCGTAAGGCGGTAATCGAAGTGTTGATCAATACCCCGCTGGTCGCCGACATGATCCGTAAGGGCGAGGTGCACAAGCTCAAGGAGTTGATGTCCAAGTCCACCGAATCGGGCATGCAGACCTTTGACCAGGCACTGTACCGGCTGTACGCCGAGGGTTCGATCACCTACGAGGACGCGCTGGCCCACGCCGATTCCGCCAACGACCTGCGCCTGATGATCAAGCTGGGCGCCGATGCCCAGGGTGCGGACAAGCTGTCCTCTTCGGTCGACAAGTTGTCGATTCAGGACGACTGAGCGACCTGTCGCCAAATTAGACTTTAGTCTGAAACGGTTAGGTCCCTGAACCAGTAGGGATGGCATTTGAGGCCATTGGCCCGAGATGCGTATACTCCTCCGCAAAATTGAATGGAGGAAGTATGCGCAACAACAAGTCCAATCTTTATTCTGCGATCCGTTTTGCCACCCTGACCGCTGCCGTCGCGCCAGCCTCGGCCCTCGCCGGTGGCTTTGCTCTGAATGAGCAGAGCGCCAGTGCCATGGGCGTTGCCAACGCCGGCACCGCCGCCAATCCCGAGAATGCCACCACGGTCCTGTTCAACCCCGCCGGCATGAGCCAGCTGTCCGGAACAAACCTGTCGTTCGGTGCCGCAGTCCTCGATATCGATGCAGAAGCCAAAGACGACGCCCGGGCAACCAACCAGGTCGGCCTCCCGGTGCAGGGCTCCAGCGGTGGCGACATCGCCGATCCCGCTGTGCTTCCGAACCTGTACATGACCCACGAAGTCAGTGATTCCGTTGACGTGGGTTTCGGCATTCACGCGCCTTTCGGCCTCGCTGCAGATTATGAAGATGATTTTGTGGGCCGCTACTTTGCTGACGAGACCGAGCTGACAGCGATCTCGTTCAGCCCCTCCATTTCCGTGAGCAACGGCAACGGTCTGTCCATGGGGGCGGGCATCAATATTATCTATGCCGAAGGCAAGCTGACCCGATTCCTCGATAATTCCGCCTCCAGCGTTGCTGTTACTGCGCCCAGCGGCACACCGAATCCCGGTTTTTACGATGAGGGCTATGCCGACATCGAAGGTGAAGACGTGGGCGTGACGTTCCGCGTGGGCTTTCTCTATGAATTGTCGGAACGGACCCAGTTCGGTCTGATGGCGCAGACCGGCACCGAACTGAATCTCGAGGGCGACGCCGAACTGACCAACTTCGTGAATCCCGCCAACGGCGTGGTGACACCGACCAGTGCCTCCGAGAAAGTTGAGGTGCCGCTGGCGATTCCGGAAAGCATCACCGTCGGCGCACGCCACCAGCTGACGGACACCGTAACCCTGCTGGCGGGCGCGACCTATGCCAAGTGGAGCCGGTTTGAAGAGCTGGACATCGTCAGTCGTGAAGCCGGCGGTGAAGTCACCCAGGCGCCGCAGGAAGGCGCGGTGCTCAGTCACGTTACTGAAAAATGGCAGAACACCTGGCAGTTCAATGTCGGTGCGATCTGGCAGGCAACACCGGAGTGGGCCTTCAAGACCGGTTATGCGTTTGACGAATCACCGGTCAACGAAGACTACGTAACGGCGCGCATTCCCTCCAATGATCGCCACTGGCTCACCCTGGGTGCCCAATGGGCGGATCAGCGCAGTGGCTGGACCGTGGACGTGGCCGCCGGCACGCTGATCTTCGACGGCAACGGTCGGGTGGATGAGTTCAACTACCAGCATGAGAACCCGTCACAGGTTGCCGAGCTTCAGCCGGGCGTGCCGGATCAGAGTAACTACGAGGGCGAGTACGAGCTCGAGGCCTGGAGTGCCGGTATCCAGGTCAGCAAATCCTTCTGAGAACACCGCAGTGACAGGCTGACCGGTCCCGGTCAGCCGACCACCTGGCCACGATAGATCACCTTGGTACGTCGTGGCCGGGCTTCCTCGCCCTCTGCCTCCGTGCGCTGTTGTCCGCGACCTTCGTCAGGAATTATCTGCCCGCGATAAGTGCGCTTGCCGCTTTCAGCCGCGTCAGCCTCCGGTGCCGGTATATCCAGTTGCGGTACCCGCTCCACCAGGGTTTTCCAGGTGCGGGTCAGTTGTGTGGAGCGGGTCTTACGGGCGTAGTCCGCCAGCTGCTCTTCCAGGTGTTCTTCGGTGAGATGCAGCTTGACGCCGAATTCGGTGTGAATCAGACGGCGGCATTGGTGAACCAGTTTCAGCAGGCCCGGGTCCAGAAGCCAGCTTCGTTGAGATGCCAGAGATGTCATGGTAACGGCCTCGGAAACGATGTGTCACAACCTGGCTCCGTGCTGAGTAGCGGGAGCCGACAACAGGGTTGCTTGCGAATTTCGTGCCGTGTCGTGAAAGGCGCCAGTAGCGGCGGTTGGTCTCGCTATTGTGACCGGAAACGGGGCATCACCCCCGTTTCCTGCCCCAAATTGGCCCGTTTTTCAGGGCGTTATGGTCTGCCGGCTGGGATTAATGGGCTTCGTCCCAGTTGTTGCCGACGCCGGCTTCCACCAGCAGCGGTACGTCCAGGCTTGCCGCTGCGGACATCCGCTGCTCCAGTCCCTTGCGGATGGTCTCCACCGCGTCTTCCCGCACTTCCAGAATGAGTTCGTCGTGTACCTGCATGATCATGCGTGCGTCGTCAGCGTGGTTTTCCAGCAGCCAGCTCTCCACGTCAATCATGGCCCGCTTGATGATGTCGGCGGCGGTGCCCTGCATGGGCGCGTTGATGGCGGTGCGTTCGGCGGCCTGCTGCATCTGCTTGTTGCGGGCGTTGATTTCGGGCAGGTACAGCCGGCGGCCGTAAAGGGTTTCCACGTAACCGTCGTCGTGGGCCTGTTTGCGGATGTTGTCCATGTACCGGAGCACGCCGGGGTAACGCTCGAAATACCGGTCGATGTACTCCTGGGCCTGATTGCGGCCCACATCCAGCTGGCGGGCCAGCCCGAACGCCGACATGCCGTAGATCAGGCCGAAGTTGATGGCTTTGGCACTGCGCCGCTGATCACCGGTGACCGCATCGATATGAAAGTTTGGTCTTTTTAAGCGTTCTTTTAAAGTTGTTGAGCCTTTGAT
>JAEPMM010000047.1 GCA_017643965.1 Marinobacter sp. | reverse complement strand
CATTTCCTCGGCCTCTTCGATGTAGTGGGTGGTCAGAATGATGGTCACGCCGTCTTCCCGCAGCTTGCGCACCATCGCCCACATGTCCCGGCGCAGCTCCACGTCCACCCCGGCGGTTGGCTCGTCGAGAAACAGGATGCGGGGCTCGTGAGACAGCGCCTTGGCGATCATCACCCGGCGTTTCATGCCACCGGAAAGCGCCATGATGCGGTTGTTGCGCTTATCCCACAGCGAAAGATCCTTGAGCACTTTCTCGATATGGGAGGGCTTGGCCGGCTTGCCGAACAGACCGCGGCTGAAAGACACAGCATTCCAGACAGTCTCGAACGAGTCGGTATTCAGCTCCTGCGGCACCAGCCCGATGGTCTCCCGGGCCTTGCGGTACTCCTTCACGATATCGTGGCCGGCGGCTTTGACTTCACCGCTGGATTTGTTGACGATGCCGCAAATGATGCTGATCAGCGTGGTTTTACCGGCGCCATTGGGCCCCAGAAGCGCAAAAATTTCACCCCGGGTGATGTCCAGGTTGATGTCTTTCAGGGCCTGAAAGCCATCGGCGTACACTTTATTGAGGTGCTTAACGGAAATGTCCGGCTGCACTGGCGTATCCTGTGGGTGGTGAATCGAGGGGCGGTATTTTCTCACGATGCGCAGTGGTTTAGAAACCTTTGCCTTCCTGCCGTGAATGTCGATAATGCCGGTTTTACATACGGAGAAAGGACTTGTTGAGAGCAATCGCAGTTGTTGTGCTGATCAGCGGATTGATCGCACTTGCGGTATTGGGCCCCAATTGGCTGATGTCGACAGAGAATGAAGATACCTCATCCACCGTGGTGTGCGATCTGGATACAGGCCCCTGCCAGTGGAAGATGAAGGGCAGCCTGTGGGTGGCTGAACTGGAGCGCGGCCGCGTTGGCGACCAGGGGCAGGAATACCGCCTACAGGTGCACACCGGCGCCAGCCCTGACCGCTTTCTGGCGGTACTGAGGGGCGAATCCATGTATCTGGGCGAGTATCCGGTGCCACTGGACCACACCGGTGTCGACGGCGGCATTGACGTGTGGGAAGCAACGTTCACCGCGCCGTTCTGCACCACCGAGCCGGAGATGACCTGGCGCATCGATCTGCAGCAGGGCAATCAGCCAATGTCGGATCTGCCGGTAAAAATGGTGTTCCGGGCGGAAGGCCGTCAAAGCTGAGTCGGCGGCCGCCTGACCGACACCGAGAAAAAGAACCACACACCCAGGGACGAATCGATGGACTATGGCGACAGCGTTCAGAAAGTACTTCTGAGAAAAATCCGTAAAACCGAGCAGGACCTGCTTCAGTTGAAGCTGGATTATTGCCGATTCATCTTCGGGTTGACTCACCGGGCCACAGTGCTGGTTGATGGTCAACCTTACCTGGTGCGATCCGTCGACGTCGACAGCATGGTCACGCTGGAGGATGGCGGATTTGGCAAACCTGCGGTTGCGGGCGTGCCGGCGGAGGCCGGGAACGGCGCGGAGCCGGTTCATCTCGGCACCGAGTGGACTCTGGCTGAGAGCTCAGTGGTCAAATAAACGCGTTTTGGGTGATGGCGTCATAGACGCTGCTTGGTGGTGGTACGAAACGATGGATTCGCCAGTGCTCTGCAGCGTCCATACCGTGACGGAAACACGCCAGCCAGGCATTGTTGTGGGTCAGCGTGGCCAGTGTTTGCACTGCCTCGGGCTGCCGAATCGGGGTCTTGCGGCTGGCAATCTGTGCGACCAGACCGTGCAGGGTGTCCGTGTGCCTCAGAGACTTTTCGCACAGGGCACAGGCCGCACCATTCAGCCAGGCCACGGCAAACTCGCAAACTTCCGGCGGTGCCGTCTGCCAATCCAGTCCCTGTTCGCGGCAATCCCGCTCCTGCAGGCCGATCAGAATATGCAGCTGGGTGAACAGCTCGGTGCGCTCCATGGTTGCCCGCATGGCGGCTGGCCTTGGGGCCGGGAAGGGCATAGTGGTCGGGACATCACAGGGAGGTGACAGCAATAACGGCTCACGACGTACCAACGTGGCTACCCTGCAGGCGAGCACAATCACCAGCGCCCCCAGACTCAGTTCCGTCAGCAAAACCAGCCCGTCAATCATGAAATGCGATGTCCTGAATGTTGCAGTCTTTCTCTCAGTGTAACGAAATGTAACCGGCGGCGAAGCTACTTCCGTCCCAAAACGGCGAACAGCAGTGGTGTGCACAACGGAAATGTGACGGAATCAGCAGCGTTGTTGCGGTGTCCGGTCAGCAGGTGGGCATGGTCTGCAAGGCGAGTTTGCGGCGAATGTATCGCCCGAGGATATCAATGCCGATATTGAGCAGCGCGGTGATCAGGATTAGCACCATGGCGCGATCGAATCGGATCTGCTGGATCGCGCTGTCTACGTAAAGGCCCAGGGTGTATATCCCGAGAATTCCGAGAATCGCGGTCTCCCGCATGATGATTTCCCAGCGATAGAACAGAAACGCGAGGAAGGACCGGTAAACCCGGGGCACCAGTTCCCAGCTATACCGGTTGAAGCCTGTGGGCGCATCCGGTCGCAGCAGCACGGTGTTGGTCTGACGGCCAATGAGATGACCGATAATGCCCCCGTTATGGAGGGCAAGGGCAACGGCCGCCGGCAACATTGAGGGCCCCCAGAGTTGCAAAAGAATGTACGCCAGGATGTATTCCGGGGTGGAGCGGGCAATCACCAGGAACACATGCCCGGACGTACGCCTGACCGGGCCACCGAAGTGGTTCGATATCAGCGGGAAGGCAAGTAATGCCAGGATGCCGGTAGCCACCAGGGCAATCTGTGTCAGCAACACGGTGTTCCAGATCCCGGGCAGGGCCTCGTTCAGCATCAGGTCATTGAACCAGGCACCGAGATCAGCGAGACCCTCGCCGTTGCGAATCGGTGCCGGAATGATGTCCTCGGTGAAAAATCGTTCCACGTTGCCCCAGACAATCGGCATCCCTTCACCCAGAAAGAACGGCGCGCTGAGCACGTAGATCGGCAGCAGCTTCGGTTTCACCCAGAGCGGAATGGTCGCGATCAGCACATAAAACATAATGAGCATGGCGCCCGCTTCGGAGTACAGCCCCTGTGAGAAGGACGTCTCCAGGTAGAAGCCCAGCGTAGGCAGACCCACGAATCCGAGAATGGCGCTGGAGCGCAACCCGCACTCCAGACGGTAGGCGGTGTAGGTGCGCATCTGCACCCAGCAATCGGGAATGCGGGCGTACAGAAACGCAGACACCACACCGGTGCCGGGTGGCAGCAACCGGCCGGGGCCGGGATCGGATTCTTCCAGTATTTCCGAGTAAACCTTGGCAAAAATACCCGAGTAGGGAATGGCAATGGCCAGTACCCCGGTCAAAGGGTGAAAACCGAAGAACTGCAGAAAGATCAGCGCCCAGAACAGTTCATGAATGGCACGTATGAAGGCGCAGAACATGCGCACCGGGTAAAACCGATAGACCAGCGACAGCAGGAAGCCACAGGCGGCACCCAGCGCCACACCGACAAACGCAAACGCCACGGTTCTGAGCAGAGCGGTGGCCAGGCCCTCGGTGCTGAAAAAGTCCGGGGTGGCCACGCCCAGGAAAAATTGCCCCAGATCCCGCCACGGATTGGCGGTGGTGATGGCAATATCAGCAAAAAACAGTGCGGAAACGGCGATGGCCAGAAAGAGCAGGCTGATTCTTGCGGTGGGTGAAAGATACATAGGGTATCGCGAGGCCTGTCAGTAGAGCGGCGTAATGTCAGCGGCGGTCAGCCGATCGCTGGCTTCATCCAGCGCAATCTGACCGTCCTGAATGCCGACAACGCGAGTAGAATAGGCCAGAGCCATCTCCACATCGTGCAATGCGATGACGCTGGTGGTGAACCGCTGGCTCAGGGCTTTCATGACCAGATGCGCCATGGGACCGTCCAGGGCGGATATGGGTTCATCGGCGAGCAGCAGATTCGACTGCCGGTAGATCGCCCGGGCAATGGCCACACGCTGGCGCTGGCCACCGGACAGCGACGCCGTCGGAGTCCAGAACTTATCGGCCATGGCCAGTTCCGTCAGCAACTGGCGCACGGCGTCTTTGTCTTTGCGAAACGGTCTGATCAGGGTCAGTGTGTTGTACCAGGCGGCGTGCGCGTCCAGCTGGCCCATGAACACGTTATGGAACACGGGCAGGGCGTTCACCAGTCCGAGATCCTGGGGCACCAGCGACGAATGGCCGTCGACTCGCTCGTGGATCAGCTTGATCAGGGTCGATTTGCCCGCGCCACTTTTGCCCACCAGCGCAATGCGCTCGCCCTCTCTGACGTCGAGTGAGAGCGGGCCTATGACCCGCTCACCCCCAAACGAGGCTGTCAGACCGGAAAATTCAAATCCTGACATCAATCGAGGATTCCGATTTGCTCCGCAACGGAACGGATGGGCTCGTAGTTCTCATTAGAGGTGGGGATAAAGCCGCTGCGTGGAAAGCTCTCCAGCAGTTCGGGATCGTCCATAGCCAGCAGTGCTTCGCGCACTTTGTCCATGAAACCGTCCCCGTAGCGCTCGTCGATATCGCCACGGATGGACCACTGGTAGTTGGGGTAGGCCGGTGTTTTCCAGATGACTTTCACATCGTCAGTGTTGATGTTGCCGTTTTCCAGTTCTTTCTCCCACACCGCGTAGTTGATCGCACCCACTTCATAGGTGCCGGCTTCCACCAGCCGCAGGGTGCGGGTGTGGTTGCCACTGAAGCCTACACGGGAGAACACGTCTTCCGGCGCTTCGTTGAAGATGTTGCGGATGTGGTATTCCGGAATCAGCCGGCCGGACGTGGACCCCTTGGAGCCGAAGGTGAAGGTCTTGCCGCGAACACCTTCCGGCAGGGTGTCTGACATCTCCAGGCCGGTGCTTTTATGGGCAATGAAGTAGTTGTAGAAGGCTTCATCTTCCACGCCCTGGGCAAGAGCCTCGGATCCTGGCACCAGCGCACGGGCCTGAACGCCAGAGAGACCGCCGAACCACGCCAGTTGAACCTGGTTGTTGCGGAACGCGGAAATCGCGGCGGCGTAGGACTTCACCGGAATGTACTTGACCTCGACATCCAGTTCTTCCTGCAGGTAATCGGCAATGCCGCGGAAGCGCTCAACCAGCTTGCTCTCGTCCTCATCCGGGATGGCAGTGAATACGAACGTCTGGGCGGAAGCAGCAAAGGGAATCAATACGATCAGGCTGGAAAGCATCAATTTCCGTATAAAGCTCATGGCCATTTTTATTTCCTTACGAACAGTGGATTTTTCAGGGTGTTACGACTTGAGTGAATCAGGATACCTTGATTTACCTCAGGCATGAACAGCTATACGATTGCCCACTGGAATCAGCTCAGCCGGAGCCAGTGAATAACGCTATTCATGCAGTTGGCATGCACTAAAAAGGTTGTTATGGACATCCAGATACTGACACCAGCCCCGCCGGGATCAAGCGCGGGCAACCGTGCTACGGCAGAGCGCTGGCAACGATTGCTTGAGCAGGCCGGTCATCGGGTTCGGGTGCACACCGAGTTGTCATCACAGCCGTGTGACTGCTTTATCGCGCTGCACGCCTGGCGCAGCCACGAAGCCATCGAGATTTTCCGCCAGGCTCGCCCCCAGGTGCCGTTGATCACAGTACTGACCGGTACCGACATCTACTTCCACCAACACCAATACCCCGACGATACCCTGCGCTCCATGGCGCTGGCTGACACACTGATCGGGCTGCATCACTTTGTGGCGGATGACATTCCGGAGGCATTCCGGGGCAAACTGGTGACCGTGTTGCAGTCAGCAGACCGGATTCCCACCCCGGAATCGGAACAGCGCGGATCTGGCACAGGCACCCGTGTGTTCGAGGTATGTGTGATCGGGCATCTGCGGGATGAGAAAGATTCGCTAAGAGCGGCGCTGGCTTGCCACCATCTGCCCGCAGAATCTCGCATACGCGTGACCAATGCCGGCAAAGCCCACAACCAGGAATGGCGCATCAAAGCCGAACTGGAGCAGGCACATAACCCCCGCTTTCAGTGGGTCGGGGAACTGAACAAGGGAGACACCCAAGCGTTGATGGCGCGCTCCCGCGTGATGGTCATCAGCTCAGTAATGGAAGGAGGCGCCAATGTGGTTTCAGAGGCCTGCCGGGCTGGGCTGCCGGTTCTGGCGTCCGACATTTCCGGCAATCGGGGCTTGTTGGGTGAGGACTACCCGGGTTATTTCCGAGTCGGAGATGAGCGACACCTCGCCGAGCGGCTGATACGTGCGGAAACCGATGCCGGCTATCTCGCAAGCTTGCAGGCGCAGGTGGCAGACAAGGCGACACAGTTTATTCCGGAAGCGGAGCAGGGCGCCTTGCTGCTGGCGATAGAACAGGCCACCGCCAACAGCAAAGTCAGGCTCAATCCCTCAGGGTAATGGGTTCGATAGGCCCGCTTTCGTCCTGAGGCAGAACGCGACCAATGATCGCCGTGTGCGGATAGCCCAATGCCTTGAGCTCCCGCACACAGTCTTCCGCGGCGTTCGCCGGCACACTGGCCAGCAGACCACCTGCGGTCTGGGGATCAAAGATCAGCGGATAGCGGGGGTGTTTGACCCAGCGCTCCTGATCCCGGATGCCCCGACGAAGACGGATGTTAGCGGGTTGCAGCGAGCTGAGTATTCCCGCAGCCGCGGTTTCCTCCGCGCCCGGCAGAACCGGAATAGCGGAAAGATCCAGCTCTGCGTCCACACCTGACGGGCGGGTCATTTCCACCAGGTGGCCCAGCAGCCCGAACCCGGTCACGTCGGTGCACGCCTTGGAGCCATGCCGATGCAGGCATTGCGCCGCACGCAAGTTGGACTGGATCATGGACGCCAGTGCCGCATCGATCCAGCGGCCTTTGGCGGCCAACCGGGCGTGAGCCGCAAACAGGGTTCCGGTGCCGATAGGCTTGGTCAGGATCAACACGTCACCGGCCTTCAGCCCGCCCTTGCTCATCACATCGTCAGGATCGATCAGACCGTTCACGGCAAACCCGAGGGCCAGTTCCTTGCCCTCGCCAGTATGCCCGCCCACCAGTGCGCAACCGGCCTCGTTGAGTACCTGCACGGCGCCGGACATCATCTGGAAAACCACGTCCTCAACCTTGGACTCGATGCCGTAAGGCACCGTCGCAACAGCGGTTGCGCTTTGCGCTTCTGCACCCATGGCAAAGACGTCACCCAGGCTGTGGTTGGCAGCTACCTGGCCAAACACATAGGGGTCATCAATAAAGGCACGGAAAAAGTCCACGGTGTGGACCACCGCCTTGCCCGGCGGCACTCGTAACACAGCAGCGTCGTCCGGCGCGTGCAGGCCAATGATGATGTCGTCCCGCTCGATCGGCCGCAGTTCACCCAGCGCCCGTGACAACACCGTGCTGCCCACCTTGGCACCGCAGCCACCGCATCGCATGGCCACCGCCGAAATGGCTTGAGAGGCCTCTTCGGGGCTTTGTGCGGCGGCGGTATCCGGCAGCGCCGTGCTGTCCTCCATCGGGGGCAGGTCGCTGAATTTTGCCATGAACCGTTGGTCGATCCAGTTCTTCCAGCGCCACACCCAAGTGCCGGCAACCGAGAAGTCACCACGGGAGGCCACCGCGAACTGATCGCCGGTGCTGATCAGGGCAAGCCATTTTTTCTGGGGAGTGAACGCCTTGGCGGAGCGGCCGATGGCCATCCGCTTCAGGTTGTCCGCCAGCGGCGGTCCCTGGCGCACCGCAAATACGCCAGCCTTTTCACGGGGATGGTTGATGACGTTGGCAATATCGCCGGCGGCAAAGATGGCGTCGTCGTTTTCCGCCTGCAGTGTGTCCCGCACACGGATAAATCCGCCGTCATCCAGCGCAAGCCCGGTGTCTGCGAGCCACGCCGGGCCGCCGGCGCGGGTTACCCAGAGCACCTCATCCACATCAAAGCTCTCGCCGGCTTCGGTGCGAAGCCGGCCGGCTTCCACCTCGGCCACCGCCGAACCGAGATGCAGTTTTACACCCCGGTTGCTGAGTTTTGCCTCGAACACCGCACGAACCTTGTCATTGTGCGTCGGCAGTATTTGCGGCGCCGCGTCAAACAGGTGGAAATGCAGTTGGTCAGGGTCCATGCCCCGCTGCTTGAGTTCATTCCGTAGCCGGAACTGCATGGCCAGGGTGAGCTCCACACCGCCGGCACCGGCACCCACCACCGCCACGGTCATCGGGCCCTGGTGGTTTTCGATCCGCGTCAAAAGTGCGAGCCAGCGGTTGTTGAAACCGGTAATGGGTTTGACAGGCACGGCGTGATCGGCGGCACCGGTCACGTCTGCAACCCGCGGAGATGAGCCGATGTTCACCGACAGCAGATCGTAAGGCACGTCCGGTCGGTTAAGGCACAGAACTCGTTTGCGGTCCCGGTCAATACCGACCGCTTCGTCACGGTAGAAGCGTGCACCCGCGTATTCAGCCAGGCGGCTGAGGTCAATGTGCACGTCGTCGTAGGAATAATGACCAGCCACGTACCCCGGCAGCATGCCGGAGTAGGGGGTGTGGGTGTCGCGGCAGATCAGGGTCAGCCGCACACCCGGAACCGGGTTCATGGCGAACCGTTTGAGAACCCCGACGTGGCTGTGCCCGCCGCCAATCAGGACGATGTCCCGTAATACAGGCTGCTCAGGCGTTCGCATCAGAGTGCTTTCTTCGCTTCGTCAGACAGCGTCGCAAAGCCCTTCATTTTTGAGAAGGCTTGCAGCTTTTCCTTATCAGCAGCGGATGGGTTGGCAATCTGATCAATAGAGGTGATTCCGGCTTCCTGCATTTTAGTGGCGGTGGCCGGCCCGATACCTTTCACCCGGGTCAGGTCGCTCTTGTTTGCTGGCTTGGCCGCTTTGGCTGCCGGTGCCTTGCTGGCCGCCGGCTTGGCCGGAGCTTTCCTGGCGGGCGCCTTTTTCGCCGTCTTTGCGCCGGTTTTAGCCGGACTTTTCGCGGCCGCAGTCTTGGCCGCCGCTTTGGCCTTGGGTTTCGCCTCGCTCAGTTTCGCAGAGGCGGCATCACTGGCCGCTTTCAGTTCTTTTTTGGCGTCTTTACTGGCAATGCCGAGACGCTCCAGAACGTTGTTCTGCAGATCCTGGAACTCGCTCATACGGCGCTCGAACTCATCGTTGAACCGCTTCATTTCACGGTCACGCAGCTCATCCACTTCTTTGAGCAGCTTGCGCACCGGCTCCTGAATCTGGTTTTGCAGGTTGTCGAATTGCTTCAGAGCGTCGTTGATCAGGCTTTCGATCTGTGAGGACGTCTTCTCGAATTCCTTGTTCACTTTTTTGACAATTTTATCCACGCTTGGCTTGGCTTTCTTGCCCATGAAGGCTATCTCCTTGCGGTTTGTTCAAGTAAGGGAGTGCTGGATCAGGCCGTTTGCTGTAAGCCGGAGGCCGGACCGGAGGAACGCCGTGATTTCAAAGATTTCTTTTTATTGACCACATCGCGAATGCGACGCAGCTTCTCTGCCAGGGGAGAGTTCCCCGAATCAGTGAATTCAAAGAAATCAATGGAGTAAAAGAAGTTGCTACAGTGCTTTCTTCGTTCTGTGACCAGTCCGGACACGCCTTCTGCCTGAATGTTCTCGAAGGGCATGTCCATGATCAGATCAATGATGACGGTGTCGCCGGGGTTGAACACCTTGTCGGTTTTCATCACACAACCGAAGTTGTCGAACTCGAACAGCCTGGCTTCCACGGTTTCCCTGCGAAAGAGTCCCCGTTTGATACGAAAGCGTGCAATCAGGTCTGGTAATGCTTCGTTCATGAAAAAATCTCGAGCTCTTCTGTGATCCCGGAGGACCCGGGTGGCAGTGAAACCGCGAATAATTGATTAAACAATAGCCACACTTCCGGACTTTAGCAACGACGCCGACCCGATTTCACAACTAGGTCAGCGCCATACAATAAAACGCTCAGGCAAATCATCAACTGCCGCAGGCCTCATGTCAGGCCAACTTACCGGGTTTTGATCTCATACATATCGGTACGCCGATCCTTCAGGTTAGTCACAGACCCCTCATTGCGTACCAGCTTCAGCTTCTCCAGATCCATGTCCGAGAACATGATCATTTCTGTGTTCGGCGTGGTCTCCGCCATCACCGCATCGTGGGGGAAGGCGAAGTCCGAAGGTGAGAATACGGACGACTGGGCGTACTGGACGTCCAGATTTTCAACCTTGGGCAGGTTGCCGACACTGCCGGTGATCACCACATAGCACTCGTTCTCGATGGCGCGAGCCTGACCACAGTGGCGAACCCGCAGATAGCCGTTTTTGGTGTCGGTCCAGAACGGCACACAGATGATGTCGACTTCCTGGCTTGCGGCAATGCGCCCAAGCTCCGGGAATTCAATGTCGTAACAGATCATGATGGCCACCCGACCGGCGTCGGTATCGAACACCTGGAACTTGTCACCCCCTTCAATGACCCAGTCTCTGCGCTCGTGGGGGGTAATATGGATTTTACGTTGCTCATCCACCCGGCCGTCCCGGTGGCAGAGGTACGACACGTTGTAGACCCGGTCATTCTCCAGCAGCGGCATGGAGCCGGTGATGATGTTGATGTTGTAGCTCACCGCCATCTCCGACATCTCGTTGCGGAACTGCTCGGTAAAGCCGGCCAGGAAACGGATGGCCCGGGTCTGGTCCATCTGGTCTGTCAGACCCATCAGCGGCGCGTTGAAAAATTCCGGGAACAGCGCAAAGTCGCTCTTGTAGTCAGAGAGTGCGTCGACAAAGTATTCCACCTGCTTCAACACTTCGTCCACCGAGGTGAATTCCCGCATCTGCCACTGCACGGCGCCCAGGCGCACCTGGGTTTTCTTGGTGCTCAGCACCGACGTGGGCGGGGTGTAGAGAATGTTACGCCATTCCAGCAGGGTGGCGTAGCCCAGCGACTTCTCATCTTCCGGCAGATATTTGTGCATCAGGCGGGTGACCTGGAAGTCGTTGGAGAGCTGGAATGTCAGGATCGGGTCGTAGATTTCCTTGCGGTCGACACGCTGGATGTACTCAGCCGGCGAGTACTGCTCGGAATACTTGTGGTAATTGGGAATGCGGCCGCCGGCAAGGATCGCGCGCAGGTTCATGGAACGGCACAGCTCCTTTCGGGCCTCGTAAAGCCGCCGGCCCAGACGGTAGCCCCGGTACTCCGGGTGGATGAACACATCCAGACCGTACAGGGAATCACCCTTCGCGTTATGCCAGATTTTCTCGTTACGGAGAATCAGGTCGTCGTAGGTGTGCGGGTTGCTGAAGCGCTCGTACTTGACGCAAACGGTCAGCGCCACCGCGATCAATTCGCCGGAATCCTCAATACAGATCTGGCCGTCGGGGAACTGCTCCACCAGAGCTTTGATGGTGTCTCTCGGCCAGGCACCGCCGATATCGTCGTAAATGCGATCCATCAGCTGTTGAAGCTGGTCGTAATCATCCAGGGTGAGATTGCGGAGATTAAGGTGCAGCTCTTCATGGGCCATAACAGGGAGGCTCCCGGCAAAAGAATGAGAAGTTCACGCCCGATACGGTGGTATCAGGGTAACCGATCTGCCTGATTTTAACAGATGGCACTAAAGACTTCGCATAAAGGGCCGAAAGACTTACATAACCTCCCTGATAATCTTCTTCATGAACCCGTTCGGAGACCCGCCTGTGCAATTGACGTTTGGACAAAAACTGCTCATTGCCTTCGGTATTCTGCTGGTGCTTGTTATGGGCGCATCCACCTGGTCCGGCAACCTCCGGCTGCAGAACACCACTGAAACCTACGTTGAGGCCCTGATCGAGGAGGCGGTGGCCCAGAGTTCCTCCAGCATTGCCGACTGGCTCAATACCCGCCTCACTATTACCGAATCCACAGCCAGTGCCATGGAAGAGCTGCGGACCGACCGCCAGGCCATGGTGTTGTTGCGCTCATCCACCAGCGGCGGGGGATTCCGCGATGTGTACGTGGGGCGGGATGACGGCTACATGCTGATGAAAACGGCGGAAGACAATGAGGGGCTACCAGCGGATTACGACCCCCGCACCCGCCCCTGGTACCAGACCGCGGTGAGTCTGGGGCAGGCCTCCTTTACCGAGCCATACCGGGATGTGATTACCGGCGATTTCATCATTTCCACGTTCGCGCCCGTCAACGCCGGCGCCTATCGGGGTGTGATCGGGGGCGATATTGGCCTGGGTACAATCCAGAATATTTTGGCGGAAGTGACGTTGGCCGGCACCGGCTACGCTTCACTGATCACGGCCGACGGCACGGTGCTGTTTCATCCGGATGAGGCGTTGATCGGCGAAAACGTCAGTAATCTGATCGGCAAGCAGCCGGATCTTGACGGTTCCGCCCACACCTACAGCGCCGATGACCAACAATGGACTGCCAGCTTTCACGCCATCAGTGATGCCCGCGGAGTGGACTGGTATCTGGGTACTTTCGTGAACGACGACGAGATCCATGCGCCGGTCGCGGCAGCCCGAATCACCGGCATCATCATCGCACTGGTGGGGCTGGCCATTTCCCTGCTGGTATTGCATGTGGGCATTCGCGTACTGATGGCTCCGGTGCGCAAACTCAACCTGGCCATGGAGAACATTGCCACGGGCGACGCGGACCTCACCCGGCGCCTGGATGACAGCAGCGAGGACGAATTCGGTCGCCTTGCCGGGAGTTTCAACAGTTTTGTCGAGAATATCCGCAGCGTGGTCAGTGATGTGCAACAGGGCACCGGCGAACTGAAGGAGAACGTGACCGCCCTGCGCCAGACCGCGAGCACCAGTCGTGCCAGCGTCGAGAATCAGCAAACCGAAATCGACATGGTGGCCACCGCCATCAACGAAATGTCGGCGGCGGCAGGTGAAATTGCTCAGTCCGCACAACAGACCGCAGACGCGGCCAACATGGCGGACGGAGACAGCCGGGCGTCGCTGGAGACGGTCAAGGCATCGCGGGAAGCGGTGCAGAAGCTGTCCCATGAAATT
>JAEPMM010000157.1 GCA_017643965.1 Marinobacter sp. | reverse complement strand
GCCGACACCCTCGAACCGGGTGAGCCGGTAGGGGTGGGGATTACGCCCACCGAGATGGTGGCCACAACGGTTCCCCTGCTGGCGGTGATGAAATCCGCCAGCGGTGCAAGCGTATTCCGAGTCGACAGCGGTGTCGCCCGTCGGGTACCGGTTACCGTCGAGCGGGTCATCGGTGAGCGCGTGGTGGTAGGGGCGGACGATCTGACGCCCGGTGACCAGGTGATCTTCGCGGGTATGACGCGCCTCGCCGATGGCGATGCCGTGGAGGTGCAGTGATGACCGGCCGGCTGCTGAACTATCAGCGTCTGCTGGGCATGGTGGTGACCATGCTCTGCCTGCTGGGTATTGCGGCCTACAGCACCATGCCGCGGCAGGAGGATCCCTCGTTTCCCTACCGCGCCGGCACGGTGACCGTCAACTATCCGGGCGCGACTGCGGATGCAGTGGAGCGGCTGGTGCTCAACCCGCTGGCCGATGAACTGCGGCAGGTGGAGGAAGTGGATTTCACCCAGGCCACCGCTCGAACCGGCGTGGCCATTGTTCAGGTGCGCCTGAACGACACCATCTACGATACCGATTCGGCGTGGGATCGCGTGCGTCAGGCCATGGATCGGGCGCGGCGGGATTTCCCCGGAGACGTGGGTGAGATGTCCCTCGATGACCGGATCATTGATATTCCCGCCATCGTGCTGGCGGTGGGTGGCTCGTCCTCGGTCACCGAGCTGAGCAAGGTGGCCGAGCGGCTGAAAAGGAACCTGGCCAACATTCCCGGGGTGTCGCGAATCGAGCTGGAAGGGGATGCCGACGAGCAGATCACCCTGGCACTGGATGACGCCGCCATGTTCCGGCTGGGTATTTCCCCGGCGCGGGTTCTCGATACCCTGGCCCAGCGCAACCAGACCATTCCCGGCGGTTTTGTGGTGGTGGATGGCCGCCGCATGTCGGTGCTGCCCAACAGCGAATTTGCCGATATCGACGCCATCCGCGCCACCCCCATAGAGCTTCCTGATGGCTCGCAGGTTCCTCTCGCCGCCGCGGCAGAAGTGTGGCGTGGGCCTCAGGAGCCGCGCCAGCCGGAAACCTGGTTTGACGGGGAGCGGGTGGTGTTGGTGTCCGTCATCATGGAAGAGGACACCACCGATGCCATTCGCTTCGGTGAACGGGTGAGAAACCGGCTGGCCGACATCCGTGGTGATTTCGAACCCTACGAACTGCGGGAAATGTTCTTCCAGCCGGACAAGGTGGAGCAGCGCCTGGACAATCTGGCCTGGAGTCTGGTGTTGTCGGTGATCATCATCGTGGCGGTGGTGTTCACCGGCATGGGCATCCGCATGGGGCTATTGGTGGCGTCCATCCTGCCGATGGTGGCGCTGATCAGTGTCGGGCTCTACGACCTGGGAGGCGGCGTGCTGCACCAGATTGCGGTGATAGGGATGGTGATTTCCCTGGGCATTCTGATCGACAACGCCATCGTCATTGTCGAGAGCATCCAGGGCTATCTGGACCAGGGCATGCGCCGACTGGACGCCTTGAAGACCTCGGTGCGGGAGCTCGCCGGTCCACTGGGCGCCTCCACCGGCACAACGCTGGCGGCATTTGCGCCCCTGCTGTTATCGAAAGGCGGAACCGCCGACTTCACCCGCGGTGTGCCGGTGATGATCATGCTGACCCTGTCAGTGAGTTACCTGCTGGCGATTTCTGCCGTACCGCTTCTGGCGGCGCGCTTTCTCAAGCCCCGAAAAACCGGTCAGAGCGACCGGCTGGCCGGGCTGGCGGTATTTCTTGGCGGGCTGGTGGCACGAGTGCCGGGCAGGCTGATGATCGGCGGGCTGTCTCTGGTGCTGATCAGTCTTGCCCTGACGCCGTTCATGAAACAGCAGTTCTTCCCGAATGCGGACCGCCCACAGGTGATCGTGGAGCTCTACATGCCGGAGGGTACCGACCAGGAACGGACGTCGTCGGTGGCCGCAGACCTGGAGCGGGCTATCCGTGAGCGCCCGGAAGCGGTGCGGGTGCACCGGTTTACCGGATTTACCGGGCCGAGTTTCTACTACAACCTGCAGCGGGCGCCGCAGGCGCCGAACCGTGGCCGTATTGTGGTGTCGACATCAACCCTGGAAGAGACCACCGATCTGATTCCCTGGATTCGCGACTACGCGGATACACATCTGCCGGAACTGAATCTGTCCGTGGGGATTCTGGGGCAGGGGCCGCCACGGGCGGCGCCGGTGGAAGTCCGGGTATACCACGCCGACGACGACACCCGCACCGCCGCCACCGAACAGGTGTTTTCCGCCTTGCGTCGGGTTGCTGGCACCGTGGACGTGCGCCACGACCTCGACATCGGTGTGCCCAGTATTGCCATCAATGTCGACGACGCCAGCGCCGCCCGTTACGGCATCAACCGCTCGGACGTGGCCCAGAGCCTTTATGGTCAGAGTTTCGGGGTGGTGGCAGAGCAATACCGGCAGGAGGAAGACCCGATCCCGCTGGTGCTGAGATCCCGCGAGGGCACCAGTCTGTCGCTGTCCCGCTTGTTGTCAGTGAACATCTACAATGCCGGCGGCGAGGCGGTGCCGTTGTCCGCCGTCGCCTCTCTGGAAACCTCCTGGCAGCCGGCCGCACGCTACCTGCGCAATGGCGTGAGAATGAACACCGTGACCGCCAATCTACTGACCGATTACAGTTTCAGCCAGGCACTGCAGGGGCTGGAATCGAACCTTCAGGACAACCCGTTGCCTTCAGGCACGCGGCTGGAAATGGGCGGCGACGCCGAGGGCTCCGATGACGCCAACAACGCCCTGCTGACTACGGAGCCGATCGGCATGCTGCTGTTGCTGTTCTTCCTGCTGATCCAGTTCAACTCCTTCCGCCGGGTGGGCATCATCCTGCTGACCGTGCCGTTAGCCACCGTTGGCATCTTCCCCGGGCTGGTGTTGTCGGGATCGCCCTTCGGATTTCAGTCCCTGCTGGGGGTGATTGCACTGGTGGGTATTGTGGTGAACAACGCCATCGTGCTGCTGGATGTGATGGATAGACAGCTGGAAAAAGGTGAAGCCATCCGCGATGCCGTGCGCATCGCCGTAGAGCAGCGTACCCGACCCATCCTGCTGACAACGGCCACCACCGTGGCGGGGTTGTTGCCTCTGGCCTTTTCCAGCTCCACCCTTTGGCCGCCCATGGCCTGGGCCATAATCTCCGGCCTGCTGGCGTCTACCGTACTGACCCTGCTGGTCGTGCCTGCCGTGTGCACCCGGGTTATCCACTGCAAAGTAGCCGAGCCGGAAAACGCACCGGCCTGATCAACAGACCCACGCGCTGACCAACCGGGACATCCCGGTTGGGAAACACAATCGACTCCGGCGAGTGCCCTATACGATACTGCGTCTCCTGATCCTCCCAGATCAGCGTGCCGGGGGCATACTCGGTGAAATTGGCCACATCATCCGGTACATGAAAGCGGAAGCTGTCACCGGTGTTGAGAATCTCGTGCACCACCTCAAAGACCGCAAGCTTGTCGTGGGGCGGCTGTGGCGGGACCGGTGCGCCTCCGCTCATGCGCCGCCGCAGGGCGTCAGCGATGCCGCGGAAGCGGTCGAGATCGTTCTGGCCGAGTGGCCGGACCTTGCCCAGCTCCACGGTAAAGCTCTCAGCCTGCAGTACCGACGCCGAGAATGACGAAAACGTGGTGCCCGCCCGATGCTGCAACAACAGCGTCTCCACCCCTGCTTCCAGCAGGAAATCGCACTGCGCCCGCGGCACCTCGCGGCACTCAACGAACGGGTACAACGCAAACTTCTCCCGACGCGAAGGGCGAATCGCCGTGTGCAGATCGTAATGACAAAGATTGTCCGGATACAGCGTCGCAAACTGCCGGCAGGTCTCCTCCAGAAACTGCGCCCGAGCGGACTCGGGCAATCCCTGATACGCCGCATTGTTATGAGAACCGTGGAACAACCGGTTAAGGTTCACCTCAAGGAAGCGCTTCCCGGCCACCATCGCCGGCGGATTGCCCAGAATCAGCAGCACCGGGCAAGCTAACGACCACTCCCCATTAATCAGTTCGGTCACCAGCGCGTTCAGCACCTCGATAGGCGCGGTTTCGTTGCCGTGAACACCGGCTGAAATGATCAACCCGTCATGATTCGGATTCAGGCGATCGGAAGGGGGGCTGACTTCGAGAACCCCGACCGCACGGCGAATTACACGAGTGCCGTCTGGAAGTTGAGCTTTTAATTCGGGTAGTGGAGCGCCTGAGTTGGCGAGCGTGTGGGCAAGCCAGTCGGGACAGGAATCGAAAAGTGAGGCAGAAACTGACATAGGAATCCCCGAACAAAGTCTCGGGTCAGTCGGTGCGAGCGCCTCCCGGGAATCTTGAAGGCCAGGGACGGCCTGAAAGAAGCGCACATGGATGTGCTCGTAGCGGTTCCCGGGAGGCGCTCGCACCGATTGACCATACGCCGAAGCCTAACGGTCAGGAGTTCAACGGCCGCTGATGCTTCAACAAATGATTTTCCAGCTTGCGGAACGCGAACACCAGCGCAAACGTCAGCAGCATGTACAGCAACGCCACAAAAATGAACGCATCGAACGGCGCATAAAACCGCGAGTAAATGTTCCGCGCCGCCCCGGTCAGATCCACGATGGTCACCACACTGGCAATCGCGCTGGCATGCAGCATGAAAATCACCTCATTGGAGTAGGCCTGCACGCCCCGCCGTGCAGCACTCGGCAACACAATGCGGCGCATGCGCATGAACCAGTTCATGCCGTAGGCTTTCGCCGCCTCAATCTCGCCGTTGGGGGTCGACACAATGGCTCCGCGGATAATCTCTGTGGTGTAAGCCGCTGTATTCAGCGTGAACGCTAACAGCGCCGGGTAAAACGGCTCCCGGAAAATCAGCCACCAGAAGGTCTCCTGGATACCCTCGATCTGGGCCAGCCCGTAATAGATGATGTAGAGCTGGATCAGCAGTGGCGTGCCCCGAAAAATGTAGGTGTAAAACCACACCGGGCCGGAAATGAACGGATTCTTCACCGTCCGCAGAATCGCCAGCGGCACGGCCACCACCAGACCAATCACCAGCGACAGGAACACCAGCTGCACGGTGGTCACCATGCCGCCCCAGTATTCCATCAGGGTCATGGCGGTAAAAATGTCGTTCCTGTCGAGCCATTCGGCAATGAAATCAGGCATACCTCAACCCCCCTGAACCACGCCGACATTGGCACGTTTGTTCAGCCATTAGATAAACAGCTCCGAGCCGGCCGTCAGGGCCAGATAGACAAACGCCACCGGAATAAAAAAGTGAAAGGGCATACGCTCCGCCTTGGCGGCCTCTTCGGCGACGCGCACCATGTCGGTGAGACCGATAATGGACACCAGCGCGGTGGTTTTGAGCAACACCTGCCAGTTGTTGCCGATGCCGGGCAGGGCATGGCGCAGCATCTGCGGCAGCATGATACGGCGGAACGTGTGCAGGCGGGTGAAGCCGTAGGCTCGGGCAGCCTCGATCTGACCGGTTTCCACCGCCAGAAAAGCGCCACGGAAGGTTTCCGTCATGTAGGCGCCAAAAATTAGTCCGATGGTGACCACACCGGAAATAAAGGGGTCGAACTGAAAGAAAAAGTCGATTTCGTAGGTCTCCCAGATATGGTCCGAGAGCATATTGACCGCAACCTGGCCGCCGTAATAGAACAGCAGCATCATCACCAGGTCAGGGACGCCACGAATCAGGGTGGTGTAGGCGGTCGCTGCCCCTTTGGCCAGGCGGTTGTCCGACAGCTTGGCAGAGGCGCCTATCAGCCCGAGAGTGATGGCAACAGCGAGGGAGAGGAAGGCCAGTTCTATGGTAACTACCGCCCCTTCCAACAGAGCCGGGCCATAGCCTTTCAAATCGAGCATGGGAATGTCCGGTAAGCAGGGGCGACCAATGCGATCGCCCCTTGAGCAGTTTTACATCTTGATGTCGTAAGCGAAGTACTTCTTCATGATGGTGTCGTAGGTACCATCTTCTTTCAGCGTGCTCAGGGCGGCGTTGATGTCCTCAGCCAGATCCGCGTCGCGCTTGCGCATGGCAACGCCGACACCTTCACCCAGCTTGACCGGCTCAGCCACTTCCTTGAAGCCTTCTTTGCTCAGTACCGTCTGTTCACCGACCGGGTAGTCCACGAACACGACATCCAGACGCTGGCCTTCCAGATCCAGAACCATATCGTCTGCGGTGGTATATCGCTTGATGGTCACCACACCACCCATTTCCTCGGTCACGTAGGTGTCCATGGTGGTGCCGCGCTGAACGCCCACGGTCTTGCCCTTCATGGCATCCATATCAGTGACGTCGGTGTTGAAGCTTTCCGGACCGAACCAGCCACCCGGGGTGTTGTAGTACGGCTCGGAGAACAGCACCCGCTCGGCGCGCTCAGGAGTGATCGACATGGAGGACATGATCAGATCAAACTTGCGGGCCAGCAGGCCCGGGATCATGCCATCCCATGCCTGGATCACGAATTCGCAGTTGGCGCTCATCTCTTCGCACATGGCTTCCGCCAGTTCCACCTCGAAGCCGGTCAGCTCGCCGTTTTCATCTTTGTACTCGAACGGCTCGTAGGGCACGTCAAAGGCGATACGCAGGTTTCGTTCCTCGGCCTGTGCAACGCCAGCGGCCAGCGCCAGGGCACAACTTGCTGCAACAATCAGTTTCTTCATGTGTCACTTCTCCAGTGTTTTGCCTTTTGGGCTTTATTTTTTATCAACGCCTTTTTAGGGCGTTTTTTACGTCCTCACCGGTTCAAGATAGCACCGAGTGTCAGAACTTGGGAGCCAGGAACTGTTTCATGCGTTCCGAGTCCGGGTTATCAAACACTTTCTGTGGTGTACCCTGTTCCTCGATGACGCCCTGGTGCAAAAACAGGACCTGAGTCGACACATCCTTTGCAAATGCCATCTCGTGAGTAACCACGATCATGGTTCGGCCTTCCTCGGCCAGGCTCTGCATGACCTTCAGAACTTCACCGACCAGTTCCGGGTCCAGAGCCGATGTGGGTTCGTCAAACAGCATCACTTCCGGCTCCATGGCGAGGGCGCGGGCAATGGCCGCACGCTGCTGCTGGCCGCCAGACATCTGGGCCGGGTAGTAGTCCTTGCGCTCGTAGATGCCAACCTTGTTGAGGTAGCCCTCGGCCCGCTCGATGGCTTCCTTTTTGGGGACCTTGAGCACGTTGACCGGTGCTTCGATGATGTTTTCCAGCACGGTCATGTGAGACCACAGATTGAAGCTCTGGAACACCATGGACAGTTTGGCGCGGATCAGCTCCACCTGCTTGTTATCGGCCGGAATACGCTCGCCCCGACGGTTGGTGGTGAACCGAATTGG
>JAEPMM010000136.1 GCA_017643965.1 Marinobacter sp. | reverse complement strand
TACTTTGCTTTCAGTTCGGTTGGTCAAGCGCTGTTGATTCTGGTCAACGTGCCGCTTGCCGTTATTGGTGGCGTCTTTTCACTCTGGATCTCCGGCCAGTATCTTTCGGTGCCCAGTTCCGTTGGATTTATCACACTGTTTGGTGTGGCGGTGCTTAACGGGGTCGTAATGGTCGAAAGCATCAATCAGCGAATACAGGATGGGTTGAACGTGGATACTGCGGTGTTTGAAGGTGCCGTCTCCCGTTTGCGTCCTGTCTTGATGACAGCAATAACCTCGGCACTCGGTTTGATACCGATGCTATTGTCGACGGGCGTGGGTGCGGAAATCCAGAAGCCATTGGCCAGCGTGATTGTAGGTGGCCTCGTGACTGCGACTTTCCTAACGCTTTTTGTTTTGCCGGCTCTATTCACGCGCTTCTCAAGGTCTAAACTCGATGATATGCAACGGTAGAAGAGAGGTGGAAATACACAGTTTTGATCGCGAGCAGGGGAGGGTAGTCCCTCCGTCATAGCGGGGCGGAGGAATTATGGTTGTGCTCTACTCTGGGAAAGGAAGCACAACTGTAATTCTGGCGCCCCCCGTTTCTGAGGGGCCAATGTTCATCCGTCCGAAATTGTCTTCTAGTATTTCGGACACGATGGACAGTCCCAATCCAAATCCAGAAACGGTTTCGTCAAGCCGGGAACCTCTATCCATCACTTTTGAGGCCGCTTCTGGAGTAATCCCAGGGCCGTCGTCTGCAGCTTCTATCGTTAGCCCGGAATCGGTCTGGCTTATTGAAACGTCAATCTCAGCCTGACTCCACTTCCCGCCGTTTTCGAGCAGGTTACCGAATAACTCTGATAGGTCCTGACGCTCCATGGGCCAACTGAAGTTATTCGGCAAGGATGTATTAATACGGAAACTCTTATCGGGAAAGATTTTTTCCATGACAGAAATGACGTTGTTCGCTATTTCAATCGGCAAACATGTTTGCCCCATCTGCCTGCCGGAGATATCTGCCTTGCTCATGCGGTAGTTCAAGGACCGGCTTAGATCCTTTAGGTTGGAGGTCATGAACTCTATGTCGTCGCGGGACGGAGGTAATGAACCAGTGTCTGACAAGATTGCGAGATTGGCAGAGATCGAGGTCTTGACCATGTGAGAAAGATCGGAATTGAGGCGGCGGTGGCGGTCAAGGCGACGACTTGCTAGTTCAAGTAGGTTATTGAACTGTTTGATCAGCGGACTGAACTCCTCTGGTGCGTCAGGATTCAAACGAGGTTGTTTGCCAGATTGCAGTCTCCTCATGTCTTCCTTGATGTGTTCGATCGGTTTCAAAGCGAGGTAAGTAGTGGTGCCTACCAGAGCCAAGAGAACAACAAGTAATAATGCGGAGGCAGCCAGCAAGGTCAGGTGAGCCCCACTGGATCGCTCGGCGAGTCCACTTTCCATTTCCAGGATGGTGACTGACGAAAGCGGGCTGTCAATTCCGAAACCTCGTTTCAATCCAAGAAGGTCATCTGCACCTTGGGATATTTCTACAAAGCCCGCCGGCTTTCTTGAAACCATTCGCAACGTTGTTTGATCTATGTTGCTACTGGCAATGATGCTTCCGTCTTTCACTTCGACGACGAGGGCGTGCTCCAGTAGCAATTGGAATCGATCAATCATGCTGCCAATCTCGTCGGGCGTCGGAACTTCGTTTTCAATGATGGTTTGAAAACTCTCCACCTCCTTGTCAAGGCGATGTTTTCTGGACTCGTTCGAAAGCTGCTCTATTACATAAGTGTGCGAGAAAAAAATTAGTAAAAAATACAAGAGGCTGAAAGCGATGCCATATTGGAGGACAGTTTTTCCGATGCTTTTCTGCGCTGTCATGAAGGTGCTTTTGTCGATTGAGCGGAAGGCTTCAGTTGAAGGCACATAGAGGTGCTCTGATCGGAAAGCATAGTTGGAATCGAAGCGTGCCGCAACGGGTGCGAGCCGGAGCGAGGGACGCTCTGGTCTTCAGATCGGTCTGGCTTGGTCTTATCGTTCTTAGGCATTTGAATAACTTGATTTAGTGTCATCAAATCAAAGCCGACCTAAATGGCTTTTGAGCTTGTGGTAGCCGCTGAAAAAAACGTTTCATCAGCATATATTTTCAAGTGTGTTTAAAGTTTCGATGTTCTACTAAACACCCAAGGCCATTGAATGTTGCTGGTCTAATTGAAAAAAATGTCGGAGCCGTTTTATGAAGAAAGTATCCATGATTATAGTAGCTTCTTTCGTGGCAAGTGGTGCTTCTATAGCCCACGCAGGAGGGCAAGCGGACAGATACAACGAGGCAAGAAGCTATCCTAATAAGAGCATAGATGAACGTTCCTCCCAGTATCGTGTGGAAGAGAGCGAGACCATCAAAAAACTGAAGGAAGAACATAGATTGATTAAAGATTTGATTGGGGATCTCTTGGAAAAGCAATAACATTTATCGTTGTTTACTTGGAGCCAGACGGGCAATTACGTGGCTCCAAGATTAATTTAATGGTAGATTTTTGTTAATTTTCCCAAAATTGCGAAAGTCGCGCTTTAGTATTGATGAATCTCGTAAGGAAGACAGAGCGCAAAATGTTGGAAAGCTGCATTCTTAACTAAGATATTTTGCAGTATTCATGGCTAATTCAGACCTCCCTCGATTTTTCATAAAACCATATCTAATCTAGAATTACCAAGTTAAAAATAGTTCTATTTTAGTCATCGTTTTTTCAATTCTTGTTCCTATTTGGTGCGCATTATTGATGAGCGCACTATCGACGAGCAATGCAACACTTGAAGCAGAGTGCTTATTGCATTGAATTGTTAAATATTTAATCATTTTTATGAACTGCGGCCCTGATTTGACAATAATTGCTCATAGAATAAGTTTTTTAAAAGGTGGCACAAAACGTGTATGCATTATAGGTGCGTTATTCAATGCGCAAATAACTAAGCTGCCCAAATAGAAGGTAAAAACGATGAAAAGACGTATCTCGACTAAAGATTGTTTGCTAAGTGTTGGTTTGCTCGTAACTCTCCAAGCGGTCCCGTTAATTGCCAGCGCAGGTGTTAGTGCTAATTTGGGCATAACAAGCAACTACTTATTTCGCGGTGTGACACAAACAGATGGCTCAACGGCGACGCAAGGCGGGCTTGACTACGAACATGCGTCGGGGCTTTATGTTGGCGGCTGGGGCTCCAATGTGGATTTCGGCGATGGGACGAGCTACGAGCTTGATCTTTATGCTGGCTTCTCCGGTGTAATTGAGGATATCGGTTACGATGTTGGCTACATTTATTACTCTTACCCTGATGCTCCTGAATCTATTGATTTTGGCGAAATATACGGAGAGTTGAGTTACAGCATTGTATCTATAGGTGTTGCTTACACAGCAAACAGCGACGTAAGCGGCGAAGGGCTGTTCGTTCCAGGCGATATCTATTATTACGCATCAGTTGATGTGCCACTGGAAGACGATTTCAGCACAGGTGTTTTGATTGGCTATTATGATTTCACTGATGATGGCAAGGCGTCTATTGGCGAGGCGAGCTACGGACATGCAGCTGTTAACGTCACCAAAGATGCGGGAAGCTTTGGAGCTTTTAGTGTTAATCTGGAGTACGCTGATATCGATTCAAGTAACGCACTTGGTTCGGTCAGTTCGGACGACCCGAAGTTTTGGCTGGGCTGGACTAAGTCTTTTTAATCTATTTGGTATTTTTCACCGAAATGGTTAATCGTTGAGAAAGCTGGCCCGGTTTGTGGGCCAGCGCATTTATCTGGCGAGCCCTGGTCCTTGAGGAAAATGGTTAAATCACAGTAAAATCATTTAAGCTTCAACCCTTTTTTGAAGAGAATCTCTTGCAAAGTAATATCCTTGTCCTCTCAATGTTTTTATTCGTTTTTTTCCGAGTATCTTTCTGAGCCTGGCTATGTAGACTTGAACGACATTTCTGGTTGGGCACCTTTCGATATTATAGAGTGCTTCAACAAGTTCGTCCTGTGAGAAAACTCTGTCAGGAGAGCGAAGAAAGCATTGTAAAAGGCGGTACTCCGTTGCGGTTAGTCTGAACTCTTTATGATCGGGAGTTGTTAGGGTTCTATAGGTTGCATTAAGTAGAAAACCATCCACGATGATCTTATCAGTTGCTCGCCCGTCTTTTCTTCGTATTATGGCGCTAAGTCGAGCTTTTAGTTCATCGAATTCGAAGGGTTTTGGAAGATAATCGTCTGCCCCGGCATTCAAGCCCTCAACTCTCTCTGTCCAGTTGGAGCGGGCAGTTAAAATAAGAATAGCTTCATCTCTGCCACTGCTTCTCCATTTTTGCATCAAAGAAAGCCCGTTCTCGTCGGGCAGTCCTATATCCAGAATGATCGCCTGATAACTGCTTGTCTCTACGAAGAAATTTGCCTCTTTTCCGTTTTGGGCAACATCTACAGTAAAGTTTTCCTTCGCAAGCCAAACGGAGATTTTTTCTGCGAGTACCGCGTTGTCTTCGACAATTAGAACCTTCATCTATAAGCGCCGTCTCTGGATGTTGGAAAATTGTGGCTGTCGCCCTTCTCGAGAGCAAATCAAAATTAGCTAAGAGACCGGACTTCAAGCGACCCGCTATAACAACAGACGAAGCTGAATCTAGCTTGAAAAAGGCATTACGGTGAGGAAAGTTTTCTATACAAACACTATCCACATGTGATCGCTTAACCACATACCAGGTGGCCGGGTCAACGATTGATCACCGGGACCGCCCTGGGAAGGTCAACTATCACGGACAACCCACTTTTCGGAGCAGGTGAGAAGTTGAGGGTTCCACTGTAGCGTTCGACAATTTCTCGAACAATCGCCAGCCCAAGGCCATGGCCTGGGGTCTGCTCGTCCAGCCGCAACCCCCGTCGACCCAGATTGCCGATTTCAGCGTCCGCGACGCCGAGCCCATCGTCTGTTACGCCGATCTGCCGGTTTCCGGAGTGTTGAACGAGTGACAGCTCCACGCATCGTTCCGACCATTTGCCTGCATTGTCCAGAAGGTTGCCCATGATTTCATTCAGGTCGTGCTCCTCGATCGGCCAGCGGGCGTCCTCCGGCAGGGAGCTCGACAGTTCAAAGGACTTTTCCGGGTATAGTCGCCCCAGCATCCAGACTAGATCCCGTGCCTGTTTCAGAGGGTAAGCGCTTTTCCCAACCTGTGGCCCTGCAAAGCGACTTCGGCGCATCTCGGCTTCAAGCTGTTTGTCGATGTCATTGAGTCTCGCGGTCATCTGAAGGCGGAGATCGTTGGAGAGCGGACGACTGGTGTCCTCAAGAATCTGCCGGACGGCCGCAATGGGGGTTTTGACGCTGTGAGACAGATTCGCCAGCGCATCCCTTGATCGTTCCAGGCGTTGATCCAGCGAGTCGAGCAATTGGTTGAGCTGCTGGACCAGCGGTCGAAATTCCTCAGGTGCTTGGACATGAATCCGCGAGACCTTGCCATCCTGAAGTCGCTTCAGCGTGGCCTTCAGTTCGACGACAGGGCGCATGGACAGATTGATACCGAACCAGATCACAACGACCAACAGCAGAATCAGCAGAATAGAGACGATGGCCGTCCACCCGTGCAACTCTGCCTGGCTGCGTTTCAGTGCGCCAAGATCCTCGGACACGATCACTACAATCGGCGTATCGCCGATCCGGAACGACTTTCGGTACGCAAGAATGCTCTTTGGGCCTTCGACGGTGTCCGCATCCCGAACACGAACGGTCCCATCCTTTGCTGATTCTATTAACGACGTTAACACCGGTGCCCAGGAATCCGGGGAAATGATCGTTCTGGACGGAGAATGTATGGCGAAGGCGTGGTGAAAGACTTCCTGAAAATAGTCACCAGTCTGGAGACTGTCCAATTGACCGCCAGAATCACGAATCTGATGCTCCAGAAAGGCGACCTCATCCTTGAGACGTGTCTCGACGAATTCCCGGGACATCCGGTCCAGTAAGAGGCCGTGAACCAGCCATGCAAGCCCCATTAGCGCAATGCCCGCTGGCAGTAGCAATAAAAGCAAGGTGCCTTTGTAGTGGTCAAGTGTTTTAGGCCACCATCTTTTGAGTTTTCCAGTAGGCCTGTTCGGCCACGTTCGGCGGCAATCCGCCGTTGTATTTGTGCGGTCGCAGCGCACTGTAATAGCCGATTATGTAGTCCGTGACCGATTGCTTCGCCGCGGCAAAGCATGGATACCCGATTTCCGGCACCCATTCTGTTTTCAGACTCCGGAAGAAGCGCTCTGTCGGGGCATTATCCCAGCAATTCCCCCGTCGGCTGAGGCTCTGTTTCATCTGGTAGCTCCATAACAACTGCCGGAACCTCAGGCTGGTATATTGGCCCCCCTGATCCGAATGGAACATGACTCCTGATGGCTTCCCACGGGATTCATACGCAATCGTCAGAGCCTTCTTCACCAGGTCTGTATTCGGCGACAGGGATATGGCCCAACCCACCGGTTTACGGGAGAACAAATCGATCACAACAGCCAGATAAGCCCAGCGCGCACCGGTCCAAAGATAGGTGATGTCTCCGGTCCATACTTGATTGGGCTCCTCTACGTCGAACTCCCGGTCAAGAAGGTTTGGAATATCCAGGTGCGGCTGATCGGCCTTCTTGTAAACGTGGCTTGGCGGCTGCGTACTGACCAGTCCCAGCTGCTTCATCCGTCGGCTGGCACGGTACCGGCTCAGCGGTATTCCGGCCTGTGTCACCATGCTGGCAATCGTTCGCGCCCCGGCTGAACCATTGCTGGTCTCGTGTGCCTCCATAACCTGCTCCTGGAGCGCTTGCTCAGCCTCACAGGGCGTTCTATCCCGGTCACGCCATGCCCGATAGCTACTGCGATGCACCCCAAACACCTGACACAGGCGCTGCACCGCATGGCTCTCTTCAAGTCGCTCGATTATCGAGAATTGCTCAGGGAGTCCGACATCAAGAGAGCGGTGGTAGATTCAACCGGTCAGTGCAACATAATGCACACTGGTAACTATCGGGGCTTTCAGAATGCCGCAGCAAGTATTAAAGACCAGAGGGCTGACCTACCAGCAGAAGCAGGAGCTATGGGCTCGATGGAAGAAAGGGCAGTCGCTTAGCGAAATTGGCAGAGCCCTTGGGAAGCATGCTGGATCGATTACTGGAATGCTCGCCATACATGGCGGCATTGCCCCTCTGAGACGTTCCAGGTCGGCGAGGGTGCTTAGTAGCTCTGAGCGCGAAGAGATTTCAAGAGGCATCTCAGCGGGACTGACATTGACTCAGATTGCCGACTCGATGGGACGGTCTGCCTCAACCATCAGTCGAGAGGTCAGTCGTAACGGAGGAAGAAGTCGGTACAGGGCGAACGTGGCAGATCGGCGTGCCTGGACCCAATCAAGACGTCCGAAAAAATGCCTTCTCGCATTGAATGAGCCCCTCCGTGCAGCCGTTGCCGAAAAGCTGAGCCTTGACTGGTCTCCAGAGCAAGTAGCAGGCTGGCTAAAACGCCAGTTCCCGGACGACAAGTCGATGCATGTGTCCCATGAAACGATTTACCGAAGTCTCTTTATTCAAGCCCGAGGTGTTCTGAAGAAGGAACTTGTCAAACACCTCCGATCAAGACGCGGTATGCGTCGATCACGGCACAGAAGCTCTGAAGAGGCAGAATCCCGCACCAGCATCACAGATTTAGTTTCTATCCGTGCTCGGCCAAAAGAGGTTGAAGACAGGGCTGTTCCTGGCCATTGGGAGGGAGACCTGATATCCGGATCCAAGAACTCACATATTGCGACGCTTGTAGAGCGACAGTCTAGATTTACGATGCTCGTTCATGTCGGCGGCAAAGATACGGAAAGCGTTGTTTCGGCGCTTTGTCGGGAAGTCGGCCAACTCCCCGAGGAGTTGAAGAGAACCCTGACCTGGGATCGAGGAGGTGAGCTGGGTAACCACAGGAAATTTACGCTTGCGACCGACATGCAGGTTTATTTCTGTGACCCGCAGAGCCCCTGGCAAAGAGGCAGCAACGAGAACACCAATCGTCTGTTGCGCCAGTACTTCCCGAAGAAGACCGATTTATCGGGCTATTCCCAGAAGCAGTTAAATGAATTTGCAAGGAAGCTGAATGAACGACCGAGGAAAACACTCGACTACCT
>JAEPMM010000139.1 GCA_017643965.1 Marinobacter sp. | reverse complement strand
GCCTGTATGCCACCCACCACATCGGTTCCAAGCTGATTCCCCCACCCTTGCGGCTTGTCGCTTCCAGTGGCTTCGTGCACCCATTTCTGAACCGACTCGGCACCGCTTTCGGGCCCAATAACGCCAATGTGAGCACCAAAGCCGGTAATCGTATCGGCGTTCCAGCTCCAGAGAGTGCCGCTGAGCGACAGGTGGCCGGCATAGGGAATGTCGTCGAACTGCGGACCTTCAACCGTAATATCTTCAGGCGTAACCATGAATTGCCGCAAACTCAGGCTTACCGCCTGCTTTGAATCAGCAGTTCCAATACCTGGCAGAAAGCGCAGCTCATCACGCAGAATCCGGGCAAATCTTGCCGACTTTCCATCGTTCTCGTCAGCGGTGTCCGTCAGATACGAAAAGCGTACCCCGTTTGTATAGCCGCGATCGGTTCCGGTAAGCAGGTCGTTATCCCAGGACAGGTTCACGACTTCAGCCTTCAGGCTGGTTGGGAAAACACTAATGACGAAAAACAGCAGGAGGGCACATCCGCAGCGACAACTCAAATCCAGTCTCTCCGGTTGATACAAGAGTTAACAAGCATGGCCTATGTCGAGTCATACCGTTACAACGGCCACTCAATCAGATGTGCAGACTAAGTCGCTTTCCCTCGCTTTTCTAGCTCCCTCCCATCGACGCAGTCAGCTTTCCGGATTAACGTGCCGCCGGACGAGATAAGAACACCCGATTACTTGGAAAAGTTCAGCTGTAGTCAATCGACCTGACAGGTACTGGCTCTTTAGCTATTGGTAGTCTGAACGCTACACTAATCGCCCCGAGTGTCAGCTATGTGGTTGCCGAATCCCCCCGTTACTCTTGATAACCTCTGATGCGGCCAACCTTGACTGTTAACGAGTGCCGATGGGTGATACTCTCTCGCAAAATATAGCTTTCTACAGGCGGACTCTCGGACTACCCCGCTCGACAACTGTCCAATTTCGGACAGTTAAAACCAGACATTTTTTCTGAGCTTGAAGTTCGCATAGTAAACTGTGAAACTGGAAAATAAGCAGTTGGAGCAGCGGTCATTCTGTCCTGTTAGAGCCATCTCTAACCTGACAAGTGTGTGCCCAAACCTGGGATAAATCGTGTAACTAGCGGTGTTAAAAGAATTTTTTTGAGCTTCCGCCCGACCTGCAAGTTACTGACGAACAACGATTTAGACCCACCGACCTCACTCCAAACCGCCCCCAATCGGCGCCCTCCGGAGGCAGAGGTCAGAGGTTCGAATCCTCTCGGGCGCGCCATTTTCCACAAAAAAGCCCACCTTTGAGTGGGCTTTTTTGGGCAGGTCTGGTTTGGATGAAGGCAGGGACAGAACCTCCGCTCAACGCGGGGCCTGCCTTGGATCAACCATCCGCCTTGGTGCGGAACCGGGCGGTAAGCCCCCGCATTGAAACCGCCTCCTGCTTCAACGCCACGCTGACTTCCCTGCTGCCAGCGACACTGTGGGTCAGCGTTGCGGCCTGGGCGCCAAGTGCCGACGACCTGCGGCCAACCCGGTCTATTTCCTCACGCTGAAGCGTATCCCTGGACTCCCCGGTCGATGCCTCGATGGCGGAAGCCTGGTCGGCAATGGCTTTCATTGAATCGCTCACGTCCTGTATCTGGCGATGGGTAGTTCGGGACGCGGACTCCAGTTCTTCGGCCTGGGCATCAAGGCGCTCGGACCTGTCATTGATGCTCTGCGAAACCGCCCGGATGTCCCCAATAAAGGTCTCGAACCGGCCCACCAGGCGAATCAGCGCTGCAGCCACCCCCGCTACCTCGTCTGACCCGCTCAGTTTCGGGGTACTGGCGAGATCCGAACTCTCATCCATCACGCGAAGGTCGTGCTCGATGGTCTGCAGCCGAATGATCACGATTTTTCTGAGCCACAGCGTCATCAACACAATAACCAGCAGCGAAAGAACAAAACCTGTGATCAGAGACACCTGCTGGCCACCCAGATATTCGAGCAGTTCGCCGGACTCCGTGCCAATCCGCGCACGACTGGCCACCTCCCGCGCGTGAATGCTCTCAAGCATGGGCGACAAGGCAGGAAAGAGCTCAAAGTCCACCGCTTTACCCGCCTGATAGTAGCTCTTCTCGCGGATGCCCTCCCCGAGTTTGCCCAAATACGAATGGACAGGCTCCACAACACTCTCATGCTCACCGGCCCACTGGCCCAGCTGCGCATTCTGTTGAATGGCCTGCCACTTGGCGGGAATCGACTCTGACAGGGTGGCGAATTCCTGTCCGATTTCGTCCCAAAGCAGCAACTGGCCTTTGATCTTGTACGAAAGGTCCTGCAGGTGACGAAGATCCTGTTCCAGATCGTTCAACAACCAGGATTCTGTCAGACGGTTCTGTATCAATTGTTCTGCGGCATTTTCCGCCTTGATGATGATGGACCAGGACAACAGGGCGAGAGCCGATAGCGAAAAAACTGAAAGAAAGGAAAAGCAAAGAATTCTACTGCGAACGGTTCTGAGCATGGTGCCCCCATCATCAAGCGAGGCACCCATGTTGGATCCCGATTGTGACAATCAGATTGCAAACTGCCGAGGAAGGGCCGTTTCGTCATGAATTTGGCGGAAAAAACGGGCAATAATGTCAGCAATGCGGCATACCCGCCATTCGACGAGTCACCCCCACCCGGGTTGACTCCACCGCAAACCCTTGCGAATCTGGCACAAACAGCGTTCAATCTTCGCTTTACTCTCGCAGGACCTGAATAACAACAATGAACGCGTTGGCCGAAGCATTCCGACTCATTATCACGCTTGACGCAGATCTGTTCGAAATTCTCTGGCTGTCGATCCGAGTCAGCCTGATCGCACTCGCCATCTCGGCCGTGATCAGCCTGCCGCTGGGCACCTGGCTGGCGATCACCCGGTTTCCGGGGCGGAAATTCTGCATCCTTGTGCTGAACGCACTGATGGGCATGCCGCCGGTGGTGGTCGGCCTGATGGTGTATCTGCTGCTGTCACGGTCCGGACCCCTGGGCTGGATGGGGCTGCTGTACACACCCACCGCGATGATCATTGCACAGGTGGTGCTGATCACCCCCATCATTGCCGCGCTGTCGAACCAGGTGATCGAGAACCTGCACCAGGAGTACCGCGACACCTTTTACTCCATGGGCGTCACCGGGCGCCGGGCGGTGGTGGCCTACCTGGTGGATGCGCGCTACGCATTGACCACCTGCATTCTTGCCGGCTTCGGCCGGGCCATCGCGGAGGTGGGCGCAGTCATCATCGTCGGCGGCAACATTGATCACCTCACCCGCGTGATGACCACCGCCATCGCGCTGGAAACCTCAAAGGGCAACCTCAGCCTCGCCCTGGGCCTGGGGGCCGTGCTGCTGGCGCTGTCATTGCTGGTCAATGCGCTGGTGATCGGTGTCCGCGAATACGCTGCGAAGCGCCAGTATGCCTGACTCTCTCCTGCCCATCCGTATCCGCGACCTGCGCCTGAGCAAAGGGGATAGAGCCCTGCTGGCCGGCATCAATCTGACCATTGAGGACCCCGGCATCACGGTGATCATGGGCCCCAACGGTGCAGGCAAGACCCTGTTGCTCCGCTGCCTGCATGGCCTGATCAAACCGGACCGGGGGCAGATTACCCTCGGCCCCCTGGGGCCGGAGAGCAGCCGCGATCAGCAGGCCATGGTGTTCCAGCACCCGGTGCTGCTGCGCCGGACCGCGTTGCAGAATCTGGCCTTTGCCGCGCCGGAGCTTGCCAGGTCCGAGCCACAGCGATTGATCAGTGCACTGGCCGCCGTCCACCTGGCTGATCGGGCCGATCAGCCGGCGCGTATGCTATCGGGAGGAGAACAACAACGACTGGCCCTGGCACGGGCCCTGCTGAGTCAACCGGCGTTATTGCTGCTGGACGAAGCCACCGCCAGCCTCGACCCGGCATCGGTACTGGTGATCGAGTCTCTGGTCAAAGCCCAGAGCGCGCAGGGAACCAAGGTGATTCTGATCAGTCACGACCAAGGTCAGGCTCGACGTCTGGCCGATGAAATCGTATTTATATCTGACGGGCAGATCACAGAGCAGAGCCCGGCGGACAGCTTCTTTTCCGCGCCCCGGACCCCGATGGCCAGAGCCTATCTGGCCGGTGAAATCCTGTTGTAGAGGTCAGCTATGAAGCACCTTATTACTTGCGTTGCCTTGGCTTTGAGCACGCCCGTTCTGGCCGACACCCTGGTGGTGCAGTCCACCACCTCGACCGAGAACAGTGGCCTGTACGATCATCTCATGCCGATACTGGAGCGGGAGACCGGTGTTAAGGTCAATGTTGTGGCGGTGGGCACGGGGCAGGCAATCAAGAATGCCATGCGGTGTGATGGGGATGTGCTGCTGGTTCATTCCCGGCCGGACGAGGAGAAATTTGTTGCCGACGGCTACGGCGACTACCGCCGGGATCTGATGTACAACGACTTCGTCATCATCGGGCCCAAAGCCGACCCCGCCAGGGTGGCAGGCGCGGCCAACGTTACCGAGGCATTGCAACGCATCCGGGAAACCGGCGCCAGGTTTGCGTCACGTGGAGACGACTCCGGCACCCACAAGAAAGAACGCCTGTTATGGCAGGAAGCCGCCATCGACCCGGACGCCGGGTCCGGGCAATGGTACCTGGAAACCGGCAGCGGCATGGGCGCCACTCTGAACACCGGCGTCAGCCTCGGTGCCTACGTGCTGAGCGACAGGGCTACCTGGATCTCGTTCGGCAACAAGCAGGACAGCACCATTGTGTTTGAGGGCGCGCCGCCGCTGTTCAATCAATACGGCGTGATCCCGGTCAACGCCGGCAAGTGCCCTACCGTAAACCGTGAGGCCGCGGAAATCTTTGCCAACTGGTTGCTGTCGGAATCCGGGCAAGCGGCCATCGGCGCCTATCAGGTGAAAGGCAAGCAGCTGTTTGTCCCGAACGCCAACCACAAGCTGAACAGTTCGATTGAGTCGAAATGATGATTGAAACCCTGTTACCCAACCCGGACGACCCCCGGCTGTCCCGCGCCGTCGAAGGCGTTGACGAGACCGGCCAAGCCAGATCGATCCGTGTGATCGAGGAACGCCCGCTGACCATCTACCTGAACAGCCAGGAGATCGTCACCGCCATGACCATTGGCGATCATCCGCAGTATCTGGCCCTCGGTTTCCTGCTGAATCAGGGCATGCTCAAAGACACTGATCAGGTCACCGGGATCGACTACGATGAAGAGCTTGAGGTGGCCGTGGTCCGCACCGCCGCGGCCACCGATGTGGAAGCCAAGCTGGAAAAGAAAACCCGCACCTCCGGCTGCGCTGTCGGCACCGTGTTCGGTGACATGATGGCTGGGCTCGAGGGGCTATCGCTGCCCGACACGACGGTGCACACCAGCAGCTTTTACGATCTCTCCTACCGGATCAACCACACCCCCAGCCTGTACATGGAAACCGGCGCGATTCACGGCACCGCCCTGTGTCAGGGCCGGGACATCCTGGCCTACATGGAGGATGTCGGGAGTCACAACGCGGTCGACAAGATCGCCGGCTGGATGCACCTCAACGGCATCCCGGCAGCAGACAAGGTGCTCTACACCACCGGTCGGCTCACCTCGGAAATGGTGATCAAGACCTCGCTGATGGGCATCCCCACGCTGATCAGCCGCTCGGGCTTTACTGCCTGGGGCGTCGACATTGCCCGCCAGGTGGGGCTGACGCTGATCGGGCGCATGCGCGGCAAGAAATTCACCTGCCTCAGCGGCCAGCACCGCCTGGTGTTCGATCAGGATCTGTCACAGGTTCCCGATGAAGACAAGAAATTGCGGCGCAAAGGAGCGGCCCATGACTGACTGTGCCGTGATCCTGGCAGGCGGCCAGGCCAACCGCATGGGCGGCGGCGACAAGGGCCGGCTGATGCTGGGCGACCAGTCGCTGATCCAGCGCGTGATTGAGCGTATTAGCCCCCAGGTCGACGCCGTGGTACTGAACGCCAACGGTGACCCCAGCCGCTTTGATGATCTGGGCCTGCCGGTGGTGGCCGACTCCATTGGCGACTTTCCCGGTCCGCTGGCGGGCGTGCTCGCGGGCATGGACTGGGCGGCCGAACAGGGTCACGACTGGCTGATCAGCGTTGCTGCAGACACCCCCTGCTTTCCCCGCGATCTGGCGGCACGGCTGGCCGGGCATGACACCCCGGTGGTACTGGCCGCCACGCCGGACCCGGAGCGCGGCCGCCTGCCCCAGCCGACCTTTGGCCGCTGGCAGGTCGCCTTGCGGGAGGATCTCAGAGCCGCGCTGAACGACGGCGTGCGCAAGATTCGCCAGTGGACCCAGGCCCAGGGGGAGACGCTGGTGGTGTTTGGTGAGGACGACTTTTTCAACATCAATACGCCGGAAGACCTTGCCTGGGCGGAGCAACACCTGAAGTGAACGTTATCGGCATTGTGGGTTGGAAAAACTGCGGAAAAACCACCCTGGCCAGCGCACTGATTCGTGAGCTGACCCGCCGGGGGTTAACGGTCAACTCCATCAAGCACGCCCACCATTCGGTGGATGTGGACCAGCCCGGTACCGACAGCTACAAACACCGGGAGGCCGGGGCCCGTGAGGTCATCCTCGCCGGCGGGCAGCGTTTCGCCATCATGCACGGGCTGCGCGGCGCCGGCGAACCCACACTGGAAGATCTGTTGGCGCGCCTAGGTCCCTGCGACTGGGTTGTGGTCGAGGGCTTCAAAACCCATGCCCACCCCAAGATTGAAGTGCACCGGCGCGAGTGCGCTCGGGCCCCGCTGTATCCGGAAGACCCCAGCGTGGTGGCGGTGGCGGCGGACTATACCGCGGCATTCCAGGGCCCGGTGTTTGACGTGAACGACGTAGCCGGCATCGCTGATTTTCTGCTGGATCCTGCACACCCTGAGCGTTACAACCATCAACGGGAGAGCAATGAAACCGCTTCGTAACGACTGTTTCGCCCTGCCCCCCGGCGTGAACTGGACGCCGGTGGACGAGGCGCTGGCGCGTTTGCGCTCGCGATTGCATCCGGTGGTGGGCGTGGAACCCGCGGTGCCGCTGTCACAGCTCAATGGCCGGATTCTGGCGAGCGATGTTCTGGCACCCCGCGCTCACCCGCCCAGCAGCAATTCCGCCGTCGATGGCTACGCCTTTGCCGGGCCTTTGACGGACGTGCCCTGCACCCTGCCATTGATTGACGGCCGCAGTGCCGCCGGGGAGCCCTACCGCCAGCAGGTGCCACCAGGCCACGCCATCCGTATCCTGACCGGCGCGGTGATTCCGTCCGGCACCGACACGGTGGTGCTGGAGGAGGACTGCGAGGTGGTAAACGGTGAGCTGAAGCTGAACGGCACCCTGAAGCTGGGTGCCAACGCCCGCCAGGCCGGTGAAGACATCCGGGCACAGGACCGGATTCTCAGTGCCGGCACCCGCCTGACGCCAACCCACATCTCGGTACTGGCCAGCGTGGGGATTTCATCGGTGGACGTGTACCAACGGTTACGGGTCGGCGTTCTGTCCACCGGCGACGAGGTCAAAGCCGTTGGCTCTGAGGTCACCGACTGGCAGATTTACGACGCCAACCGCCCGATGTTGAGCGCACTGGTCACCCGGCTCGGCTATGAACTGGTGGATCTGGGCCATGCGCTCGACCGCGCTGACGACGTCAAGGCGGCGCTGGAACACGGCGCCGAACACTGCGATCTGATCCTGACCAGTGGCGGTGTGTCCGCTGGCGACGAGGACCATGTCTCGAAAACCCTGAAAGCGCACGGCGACATCAGCAACTGGCGCATCGCGATCAAACCCGGCCGACCGCTGGCGCTGGCCATGTTCAAGGGCACGCCGGTGGTGGGCCTGCCGGGCAACCCGGTGGCCGCCTGGGTCTGCGCCTTGCGGTTCGGTGCGCCGGCAATGGCGCTGTTGGCCGGGGGAGACTGGTTTGAGCCCCAGGCGTATGTGATGCCGGCGAACTTTTCCAAGAACAAGAAGCCGGGGCGCAGCGAGATGTTGCGAGCCCGGGTCCGTGACGGACAGGTGGACGTCTTCGGTTCCGAGGGCTCGGGCCGGGTGACCGGACTGGCCTGGTC
>JAEPMM010000481.1 GCA_017643965.1 Marinobacter sp. | reverse complement strand
GCCGGTGCAGATACGTGACGAATCCCTGTTACTCCGGCTTGCCAGTCTTCATCGCCACATACTTCGTCATCCGGTGCGGGAAATCGTGGTCGCGGTTGATGACCGGCGCAAAGGACTCCCCATGGAGGACCTTCTGGAATGCAAGATGGAAGGCGTGCGTATTGTCGATGGCGCCAGCTTTTATGAGCGGGAGTCGCGAAAAGTGGCCCTTGAGATGGTGACCCGTGGCTGGTTGGTGTTCTCTGACGGATTTACGGTGTCTTCGGTTTCCGGTTACGGAAAACGCCTTCTGGATATCGTTGCAGCGGGCATTCTGCTCCTGGTGGGACTGCCTTTGATGATCCTGACGGTCATTGCGATCAAGATCGAGGACGGTCTCAAGGCTCCGGTCTTCTACAGTCAGGAACGGGTGGGGCTCAACGGTCGTATCTTCAGCGTCCACAAATTCCGCTCAATGGTTACCGATGCGGAAAAGAATGGGGCAGTCTGGGCCCAACAGAATGATAGCCGCGTGACGAGGGTTGGCGAATTTATCCGCAAAGTGCGAATCGATGAGCTGCCGCAGATATTCAACGTTCTCAATGGAACCATGGCGTTTGTTGGCCCACGCCCGGAAAGACCGGTGTTTGTCGAGCAGTTGTCCGCGAAAATTCCCTTCTACAGTGAGCGCCACAGGGTCAAGCCCGGTTTGACGGGCTGGGCACAACTCTGCTTCGCCTATGCGGATAACGAAGAAGACACTCGCGAGAAACTTCGTTATGACCTTTATTACATCAAGAATCAGAGTTTGCTGCTGGATTTGTTGATTATAATTCAAACAGTAGAAGTGGTATTGTTTAAAAAAGGATCAAGGTAGTTTCGGGGTGGCTTTTCCCGAAACATGGAATAAAGCATGGACTTGTAGAGAGGTTTCACAATGTCACGGAAGTACACCCGCCCAGGGCTCACCCTGCTGTTTGCCTCGTTAGCATTTATTGCCGGCTGTGCCGGTGGCCCCTCATCAGATGAAGATGTTCAGCGTGCGTTAAGCATGAACACGTCAACCAGTGTCGACCGGTATGTGCTGGGCGCCACCGATGTGGTTCAGGTCTCCGTGTGGAGAAACGAGGATCTGAGTGTCAGTGTTCCGGTTCGTCCCGATGGAAAGATTTCCGTGCCGCTGGTCGGCGACGTGCAGGCCAGCGGGCGAACGCCGACGGATCTGGCCAACGACATCGAGGAACAACTGGCCAGATACATCCGGGAACCCAATGTAAGCGTCGTGGTGACCTCTATGGGCAGCCACGAGTACAACGACCGGGTCCGGGTAACTGGCGCAGTAGAACAGCCCATGTCGGTGCCCCATCGCGCCGGTATGACTGTGCTCGACGTGGTCCTCGGCGCGGGTGGGGCCACGCCCTTCGCTTCGCTCAACAACGCCATGCTGTATCGGAAAATTGATGGGGATGTCGTTGCCATTCCGATTCGTCTCGAAGACATCCTGAATGATGGCGATGTGCGCACCAACTACGCGATCCGACCCGGTGACATCTTGAGTGTCCCGGAAAGAAGTTTCTGATCGTTCGTCGATACGATTCACTGATCAAGTCTAGTGGGAGAGCGCCATGGCACTGCCCTTATCAGATCTGCCTGCCGAGATACTCAGGGAAGTCCGCGCGAGAAAGTGGTTTGCGTTTTTGCTGTTC
>JAEPMM010000137.1 GCA_017643965.1 Marinobacter sp. | reverse complement strand
TTGACGCCTCTGCGGAAGCTCAGTTCATGCGCTTTGCGGCAGGTGCGAGTGCTTCCGGCGAGTTTGATCCGAGGAAAGGTAAAGTTCATCTCCAGGCTAAGCTGGAGGGGCAATACTCTCTGGCTCAGGGCAAAGTGGGTGTTGAACAGTCTTATCCAGTTAATAATCGGTCTGAGGTCAAAGTTTTCTACCGAGTTGGTGGCTGGGATGGTGAACGGAAAGAAATTTCTTTGGGGCACTTTCAAGCAAGACTGCGGGCATCGTTGACAGGGTTTGCGGGTGCATCTGCGCTGATCGCCGCAAATGTGAAAGTAGATTCCAGCGATGGCATTCCAAATCTGAAAGGCATTGCAGCCAGAGAACGTGGGCAAGGAGCATCCATTGACGGGGGTGTATTTGCTGGCATCCGTGCTGGCTGTGAGATTGCTGGCGCACTGCTATGGGCAGACGTTCTTTCAGCTCAGTCAGACTGGAAAACGCTTTGTGAAATAGGAAAGAAAGTAGAGGCTGCGGCTGGAATTGGGGGAGAACTTCGCCTTCGACTGGAGTTCAGTGAAAACACTGGTAAATTCTATCTCAACTTCCATGCCGGCGTGGTTCTAGGGGTTGGCGCATCAGGAAGCTTTGTTCTTGAGGTGGATCCAGCGAATATCGTAACGATGATTCATTACGTCTATAAAGCGTTAGGGGATGTGGATTTTCGATATTTAGAGCTGTTCGATCCATCCACTGATGCATTTGGATGGTATCGCAAGCTTGCGATATATGCGCTCGGAACAGGGATTAACTTGACGCTCTCTGCTGCGAGAATTGCTGAGCAGGGGGTTCGGGTTGTAGACGATTACATGGATGATCTTGCTATTGCTCTTAATTCTGGTTTCGAGCGGGAGAGAGTTGGTCAAGAGGTCGCCCAGAATATTATCGACGATAAAGACAGAGGTGAGGAAAGCGTCCTACGACATGTACCTCCCGAGGTGAAGGCTAAATTTTTACATCTTCTAATCGATGATTATTGGCTAACGCCTAAGCTATTTGATGGGACGATGTCTAAGGTAGAGGCCGTTGGGCTAATTTTGCAATCAATGCAAAGTTGGAGAGACTTTGAGGAGACTATGGTCCGTATAAATCGACACACTCAGGCGATAGCAGCTGATTTTGACGAAAACGTACGCAAGGTTTTTAATTTCATTGGAAAGAATGCCAATCATTACCGGCTCTATAGAAGAATCCTGGAAGGCGAGGCTGCCAACCTGGTAGGACCTGTCCGTCTGGACCCGTTTTCCGCTTGTAGGGTCGCGGGGATAGTTTAATGTTGATAAAGCAAAGATTGGACAAGATCACGATCGGTGCCGCTATTGTGCTTCTTGCTTTTGTGATTGGCTGTTCATCATCTCAAGAGTCCTCAGATATCGATATTGAGGAAGTGCTGTCGGATACCAACCGCAATCTCGTGTTTGTCCAAGGCGGAGAGTTTTGGTTGGGTGATGTTGGCAACGAATCTGGTGCGCCTTTCACGCCAATGCTAGAGAACAACCGGCCTCCAAAACTAGTTAGAATTGAAGGCTTTTCTATTCTTAGAAAAGAAGTTACGTGGGGCGAGTTTCTATCCTTTCTTCAGGATGTCGGCCGAGCTGACTACTACACGATTGAAAATGGCTTCAGGCGTGCCGTACGGTTGCCAATAACAGCAGACAACGATCCAGCATCACCAAACTATAAGGATAAACCAGCGCGGAGTCCTAATTTTCAGGAAGCCGAAAATTACTGTTTGTGGTTGGCTGAACAGACTGGCCGCCCGTATGCGTTGCCATCGGAAGCTCAATGGGAATATGCCGCCAGAAATCGGGGGCAATCGATACCGTTCGCCACCGACAATGGAGAGTTAGAGCTTGATACCTACCTGCAGCGCTCTCCTATTGATCCAACGCAGCCTGTTTCCGGTAACGCGCTCGTACATTCCTCCAATCAGGTAGAGCGCCGTCCTGTCGGGTCCTATCCACCGAACCCTCTTGGTCTATACGATATGACCGGCAATGTTGCTGAATGGACGAGGGATTGGTTCTATCCCGGGTTTGGTCATATTTCGTCAGTGAACCCTGTGGCCGAACGACCATACAGTTCTCATCCTACCGAGAGGGCTGTTCGAGATTTGGCCGGCCATGGAGATCATACTGGTGGATTGGCAACGGTTTATGCGCGATTTGGTCGGGATATGGATTCTCCCTACCAGGGGTTCCGTTGCGTGGTAAATCATCCCGAGCCTATCAATTGATGGTCTGGGCGGAAATGCTCTGCCTTAACGTACGACGCTTTCCCGGCTATCCAACTGACGATGGCCGGCATTGATGGTCAATCCGCCGCACAGCGGAACCCGCCATTAAGGGGGGCGAGCGATTGGGCAAGCCTCGATCGAATGACAGTAGAGCTACTTACAAGGGGAACTTCGAAGGTAGCTCCGCGCCTGACCCTTTGAGGTTCGCCAAAAAGTCGACTCTGCTCGCCTGTTTCCGGTCCTTTCGGGTTGACCCGTTCCGAGTGCTGATAATAATCAGGCTGGTAATAGTCGTTAACCCATTCACTCACGTTGGCCGACATGTCATATAACCCCAAGGGGTTGGGTGGATATAGGCCGGGCGGTTCGGGAATATCATGGCCGTTGCCGTGAAGTGCCAGAGCTGGGTCATTGGCACGGCTGATGTTTTGCCCCGGGTACAGTTTGCCGTTGTCGGTAGCGTGACGATAAGGTTGACCACCTGAGCGGGCGGCATATTCCCACTGAGCCTCCGTCGGCAAGTCCACATCCCGGTCGGATTGTTCACCCAGCCACAAACAGAAAGCCTTGGCATCCAGCCAAGACACGACGGCGGGCAGTTCCTCGGCGAATCGTTCTGTATATCGGCCTTTGTCCTCCTCATAGCCCCGGGCTTTTATCACATGCCCTGAAGCTTCTACAAAAACCTCAAAATCTCCCTGGGTTACCTCGTACTTCTGGATATAGAAGTCATCCAGCACCACCTCATGAGCCGGTACGGTGTCAGCCCCCATGGCCCAACCACCCGGGTTACCCATCAGGAACTCGCCGCCTTCAACGAACACCATGTTGTCCATGTTGCGCTCGACCATTTCCATGGCGTACCAATCGTTGATGGCGTCACAGCCAGACAGGAACGTCAGAGAAGAAGCGAGTATCAGGGATTTCGGGGTATGGGAGGCAATCATTGTCATTTCAGTCCATTGAGTGACATTTGAAGTTGGGGGGCATTCTACCTGTCCCGTTGAACAGGGCCAAGCCGACCCGGTCGAGGTGTGAACAAGCACCTTCTAACAACTGCAAATCTCCGTATAATTCGTGCTGCCCGAAAACAGGCCGTTCTCGGGCACGGAAACAACCATCAAAGGAACTGATATGAAAACGTTCAACACCCTGCGGGTGATCTTTACGCTGATTGGCCTCGGCATGCTCGCCGGCGCTTCTTTCTCCTTCCAAAGCACCTCGACGTTCCTCGAAACGGCAACCGCCAAGCCTGGCGTTGTCACAGATCTGATCTATTCCCGATCCAGCGACTCCGGTACCTATTATCCGGTGGTCCGATTTGAGGATGAGCAGGGAAGGTCAGTGGAGTTTCAGTCCTCCAGCGGCAGTAATCCCGCCAGTTATGCTCGTGGCGAGAGCGTTCGCGTGCTGTTCACGCCCGGTGAGCCGGAGTCGGCCCGTATCGACGGCTTTTTCTCGCTGTGGGGTATGGCACTCATTGTTGGCGGCATTGGCTCAGTCTTTTTCCTGGTCGGTGCGGGTATGTTTATGGTGCCGGCGCTCAGAAACGGTAAGGCAAAAAAGCTGCGTCAATCCGGGCAGTTGGTGCAGGGCAGGTACCAGCGCGTCGAACAGAATACCGGGCTGGTGATGAACGGTCGCAGTCCTTTTCAGATCGTTTGCCAGTGGCAACATCCCGCCACGTCGGATGTCCACGTGTTCAGAAGTGATAACCTCTGGTTTGATCCCACCCAGCACATACAGACAGATTCGATCCCGGTGTATATCGACCCGGCCAATCCGAGGCGTTACTGGGTCGATACGTCGTTTTTGCCGAAACTGTCGGGTTAATCGCCCCTTGCAATCACGATAGGCGTTAAGCCCCCGTAATTCACGTGGTAGTGCAGCCCTGCACTGGGCAGGGTAGACTGGCCGCTTTATGTGCCGGCCCGGGATTGTCCGGGTCGGTTTTCTGACACGTAACCAGGGCTTTTCATGGACGACCACTCCAGCCAGCACGATCCGGCAGAAGATAACAAACGTCCACTGTTCTCTTCCGACCTGTCGACGCCTATCCATGGGCTGTTCGTGCTGGGTGTTCTTTACACCCTCTACCTGGCTCATCAGATTGTCCTGCCAATCATCCTGGCGGTGTTGACCAGCCTGTTGCTGGCACCGTTGGTCAAAAAGGCCTACATCAAATGGCGCGTGCCGCGCATGGTCAGCTCGCTGTTTCTGGTGCTGATGGTGTTGGCCGGTATCGTCGGGGTGGGCGTTGCCGTTGCCATGCCAGCCATTGAGTGGGCGGAGAAAGCGCCCCAGGGAATCTCGCGTTTGCTGGTGGGGGAAAGCAGTTTCAAGCAACAGATCGACCGGGTGACGGAATCCGCCAAGGAAGTGGAAAAGTCTGTTGAGGGTCTGTCAGAAGAGGAAGAGGCGGAAAAACCCACCACCGTTGTGATGCAAACCGAATCCTGGCGAAGCCAGCTGATGAGCAAGGCGCGCAATGGTGTGGCCGGGTTAGCGCTCGCCCTTGCCCTGACCTATTTCCTGCTGGTGGGGGGCGACCGCCTGATCCGCAATCTGGTCAAGCAGTTACCCCGCTCCCAACGCAAAACCGCGCTTCGCATCACCCACGATTCCCAGAGCCAGATCGCGCAATACCTTGGGGTTCTCGGCCTGAGCAATCTGGTGGTCGGTGTCACCACCGGGCTGATGAGTTGGGCGGTGGGGCTACCGGACCCGGCGGTATGGGGTATCGTGGCTGCCCTGGCGCGCTTCATTCCCTATCTCGGGGTGATTCTCACCATTGCCCTGCTGGCGGTGGTGTCTGCCATCAGTCTGGATGCGTTGTGGATGATGGCCATCGCGCCCCTCGGCTATCTGGCGCTGACCACGCTCGTCGGTTTCTTCATTGAGCCCTGGATTCACGGCTTCCGTATGGCGATCAATCCGGTGGTGATTTTTGTGTCCATCTTTTTCTGGGGCTGGCTGTGGGGGCCGGTAGGCGTGCTGTTGGCGGTACCTCTGATGACGGTCATTCAGGTGGTTCTGAAACAGATCCCCCGATTGCAACCGGTGTACCGGGTCATCGCCCGCTGAGGCGCGGACCGCATTCCCTGACAGTGGCGGTATTCTTTCCTATGCTGACGTGATATCTCTCACTCAGCGATTACGGAGGATCACCGCCGATGATCCCGAAGTCCATGAAGGCCATGGTGCTCACCGGTTATGGTGGTATCGACCGGTTGCAGTACCGGGACGTGGCCACGCCATCACCCGGCCCCGGCGAGGTGCTGGTTCAGGTGACCGCAACCGCCAAGAACAACACCGATCGCAAAGCCCGGGAAGGTTTATACCCCACCAAAAAAGGCGAAATGCAGTCTTTCCAGATGGGCGGAGAGCCCACGCTGCGGTTCCCCCGGATTCAGGGAGCGGATATCGCGGGCCGTGTGGTGGCCGTGGGTGAAGGGGTGAGTGAGAGCCGCCTCGGCGAGCGTGGGTTGCTGGACTTCAACATCTACGCCAACGAACGCCGCGACATCAACCTGACACCCGACTATTACGGCCATGGCGCCGACGGCGGCTACGCCGAGTACGCCGCGCTACCCGCAGAGCAGTTTCATCACATACCCAACCCCGAGCTGTCGGACGCCGAAGTGGCCGCCATGGGCATGTGCTCCTACCAGACCGCCATGCACATGCTGACCTCGGCCGGCATCTCCGCCGGTGAGCGGGTACTGGTCACCGGGGCCAGCGGCGGCGTAGGCACCGCGCTGATCCAGTTGTGCCGCATTATGGGGGCCATTCCCTATGCGCTGAGCCAGCAGGACAAGTCCGATGCGTTGCTGGCGCTGGGTGCGGAGGCCGTGCTCGACCGTTCAGACATGGCCACGTTCGTGGACCGGGCCAAGGCCAAAACCGGTGGTAAGCCTTTTGATGCGGTGATGGATCTGGTCGGTGGTGAGATGACCGACATCTTTATCGACGCCATGATCTTCGACATGAACGCCCGCAGCTCCTATCCCCGCTTGAGCATCGCCGGCGCCAGTGGCGGCAACATCAGTGAAATCCTGTGGACCCGCATCTACCTGTACCAGGTGCAGATTTTCGGGGTGTCCCATGGCACCCGTGAAGAAGCCGGGCAACTGGTGGCGTGGATTCGTGAAGGGCAACTGAAACCCGTGCTGCATGGCGCGTTCGCGTTGTCCGATCTGCACCGTGCGGAAGAGTACTTTATGAACCGGGCGAGCAATTTTCTTGGCAAGATCGTGATTGTTCCCGACAGTCAGTGGCAAGAGCACGGCAAATTATTCGCAGTGGAGAGGCCATGATGAAACCGGAACTGACCCTGCAGTTAATGGACACCCACGCAGGCGGAGACGTCAGCCGCATTGTCACCGGCGGTATTGCGGAGCTGCCCGGCGATACCGTGCGTGCCCGGATGGAATACCTGCGTGACCATGCGGACGGCTTGCGGCGCTTGTTACTGGAGGAGCCCTACGGTATCCCGGAAATGTCCGTGGATCTTCTGGTGCCAGCCTCGGACCCACGCGCCGCCGCCGGTTACATCATCATGGAGGTGATGGGGTATCCCATCTACTCCGGTTCCAACACCATCTGTACAGCAACCGCGGTGCTGGAAGCTGGCATCGTACCCAAGCGGGAAGGCCGGCAACATTTCATGCTGGAATCCCCGGCGGGCCTCGTCCAGATTGAAGCGACAGTAAACAATGGCGTGGTGGAGGCCATCACCTGTGAAGGCCTGCCCAGCTATATTGATACCTACCAGGCGTCTATCGACGTGCCCTCGCTGGGGCGAGTGACCTACAGCGTGGCCTACAGCGGCGGGTTTTACGCGCTGGTTGACGCCGCCGATCTCGGTTTCAGTCTGACCCGCAATGAAGAGCGCAGGCTGGCGGAAACGGCCCACGCCATTGTGGAGGCAATCCAGGCAGACCGGGGGTTTTCCCACTACACCCTCGGCGATGTCGGAGCCTTACCGTTCCTGCATTTCATGGGTCCCGTGGAGCGGGTGGCAGACGGCTACTACCGCTCCCGCTCGGCCACCTATGTGCACCCCGGAGTGATTTGCCGCAGCACCACCGGCACCGGAACGTCGGCACGGCTCGCTCTGATGAACCATGAGGGGCTCATAAAACCGGGGGACAAACTGGAAACCGTCTCACTCCGTGAAACCGGTTTTATCGGTGAGCTGACATCTGTCGGGCAGGTGGGCAATCATCAGGTGGTGAACAACAATATCACCGGAAAGGGCTACGTCATTGCGCGTTCGGACATCGTGATCAACTGTGATGACCCGATGGTTGAATGCGGTTCTCTTACCCATATCCTCTCCGGCTGAGTGGTATTAATTGTCGGCCGGTATAGCCTAAAGTTTACCTTTACGTAAACATAACCCTATGCTAAACCTAGTGCCAGCATTCAACGATAACAACAACAGGAGCTGGTCATGAGCCTCCCGGAATACGCAACGGTTTACAGCAACTTTGACGCTGCCGCTCTGGAAGCGGAAATCCTGGATGGAAGCCTGGAATCCGGGCTCAACGTGTGCCACGAAATCTGTGACAAGTGGGCGGATGATCCCCAGCGGGTTGCGCTCTACTACGAGAAAGACGGCGGTGGCGACGGTGCTCTCACCTTTGCTGAGCTGAAAGCCCAATCTGCCCGGTTTGCCAACTACCTCAAGTCCCGCGGTATTGGAAAAGGCGATCGGGTTGCAGGCCTGCTGCCCCGCAGTCCGGAGCTGCTGGTGGTCATTGCCGGCGCACTGCGTGCCGGAGCGGTGTATCAGCCACTGTTCACGGCATTCGGTTCTGGTGCCATTGAATACCGTCTGGAGCGTGCCGGCA
>JAEPMM010000232.1 GCA_017643965.1 Marinobacter sp. | reverse complement strand
GGTGGGCATCGGTTCTGCGCCGAACCTGCATTTCATGCGGGAAGCGGCCCGTTACGGCCGTGGCAGTTACACCGCCATCAGCGACACCGCCGATGTGGCCGGCCAGCTCGACGATCTTTTTGCAAAGATGCAGGCCCCGGTACTGACCGACATTGACGTCGACCTCCCGTCCACGGCCGGCCCGGCCGAGGCCTATCCGATCAGGCCGGGTGACCTGTTTGCCGGCGAACCGCTGGTTCAGGTGATGCGCGGGGTAAAGCGCAGGGGCAGCCTGGGGATATCCGGCCGGCTGTCGGACGGCAGCCGCTGGCAGACCTCACTGGACCTGTCCCGTGCGGCACCGGGCACGGGGCTTCACCGCCACTGGGGCCGTGAAAAAATCGACAGTCTGATGGATCAGACCTTGTCCGGTCACGTTGAGGACGAACGCCGGCAACAGGTGGTCGAACTGGCGCTGGCGCACCAGCTGATCACCCGGTTCACCAGCTTTGTGGCGGTAGATGCCACCCCGGTGCGCGAGACGTCAGAGCCGCTGGCGACCGATCAGGTGCCGACCCTGTTGCCGGCTGGCAGCAGCGCCACCATGCTGCGCTACCCGCAGACCGCGACCCTGTCGCCGTTGCTGACCGCGCTGGGCCTGCTCGGGCTGATGTTTTCGGCAGCCGGCTGGATGCTGCAGCGGAGGGTGAGCCGATGAATCGCCGGTTATTGCTGCTCACCGTGATGTTCGGGACCGTACTGACCGTCGGCTTGTGGATTCCGTTCAAGGCTCTGGTCGCGCAGGAATTGCTGGAGCTGGCCTGGGCCGAGAGTCAGGCGCGGCAGATCGAGACACGGCCCTGGCCCTGGGCGGACACCTGGCCGGTGGCGCGGCTGTCATTGCCGGAGCTGGGGCAGTCGATGATCGTGCTGGACGGCGCCCACGGCGAAAGCCTGGCGTTCGGGCCCGGCCAGGTACTGGGTAACGCGGCCGGGCCGGGCCCGGTGGTGATCGCCGGTCACCGGGACACCCATTTCACCAGCCTGCGCCACCTGGAAGCCGGCAGTGAGTTGAAACTCCAGACCCGCTCGGGCAAGTGGTATCGGTATCGGGTGAACAGCATCCGTGTGGTGGACAGTCGCTACGAGCAGATCGACACCGCCCGCCTGGATGACCACACCCTGTTGCTGGTGACCTGTTACCCGTTTGACAGCCTCGACAGCCGTGGCCCGCTGCGTTACGTGGTGCAGGCAATATCCGAGCCGGCTATCGTGGCGGCCGATGGTAACGATCCCCTACAAATCGATACTGTTGCCGGGTTGTGAAATTAGCTTACACTTGTGCGCCAATTTAACGAACGGGTTTGTGTTGCATGGGTGTTCTGAGAAAAATCCTGGCCTGGCTGAGCGTGCCGGTGATCTGTTGTTTTGCGTTTCTGCTGTATCTGGCGCGTCCCTTCAATCCCGACAACAACCGGTTGTTCGGGTATGTGGTCGGCAAGGTGGGGCGCTTCCTGCTGGGCATGGAACGCCCGGCGAGTGGCCTGGAAAACATGCCGCAAGACCGCCCCACGGTGGTGATCGCCAATCACCAGCACAACGACGATCTGTTCGTGATGGGGGATCTGTTGCCACCCCGAACCGTGACCGTTGGTAAATCAGCGCTGGTCTGGATCCCGTTTTTTGGTCAGATTTTCTGGCTCGGTGGCAATGTCATCCTTGATCGCGCCCGCTCTCACAAGGCCATCGCGGTGATGCAGGCCACCAGTGATGCCATTTCCCGCGATCGCAAGAGTATGTGGGTCTTTCCCGAAGGCACCCGCAGCCGTGGCCGCAGCCTGCAGAAATTCAAGAAAGGTGCGTTCCACACCGCGATTGCTGCCGGCGCACCCATCACCATGGTGTGTGTCAGTGAGTATCAGGACCGCGCTCTGGGCTGGACTGGCCGGCGTGAGCCGGTATCGGTCCGCATCCTGCCTCCGGTTGAAACCGCCGGCCTCACCACCGACGACATCCCGCAGCTGATCGAGCGCTGCCGCCGCGAGATGGAGGCCGCCATCGCCGCCATGCCCGGATCCTAGGCCAGGGCGGATGTGCTTGAAGCAGAACAGAAAACAGGGCAGTCTTTCGGGGTTCGATTCCTTTGTCCGAAATGCTGCGAGAGGCGTGTTATGAATCTGATTCTGTTTTTGATCATTGGCGGTGTTGCCGGCTGGTTGGCCGGCCTGATCATGAAAGGCCGGGGCTTCGGCGTGCTGGCCAACATTGGTATCGGCATCGTCGGCTCCTTCCTCGGTGGCTTCGTGTTCCGCCTGTTGGGCCTCGCCGCTCAGGGTGCCATTGGCGAGCTGGTGACCGCCACGGTGGGCGCGGTGCTGTTGCTTGCTGTGGTCAGCGCGATCAAGAAGGCCTGAGCATGATAGTACCCGTTACTGCTGTATTCGCCGCTGTTATTGGCATTTTGCTGTTGGTTTTATCTTTCCAGGTGGTACGTTTCCGCCTGAAATACGGCAAAGGCATGGGCGTGACCGACGACCGGGATTTCGAGGCGGCGGTTCGCGCCCACGCCAATCTGGTGGAGTATGCCCCGCTGGGGCTGATCATGCTGGGTCTGGCGGAGCTGAACGGGGTTGCCGGGGGGCTGGTGTACTGGACCGGGATGGCGCTGGTGGTCGGTCGTATTCTCCATGCCTGGGGCATGATCAATGGTCGCGGTGGTCAGCACAAGGCCCGCATGGCGGGGATTGTTCTGACCTGGTTGGCGATTCTGGTGGCCGCCATACTGCTGTTGGTCAACGTTTACCAGGTCTACGGTTAAGCCCGGGCGGGCCTATAGGGCCCGGGCCATTTCCTGAGTGACATACTCCAGTTCCAGCCGGCGGTTTGCCGCCCGGTCTTCCGGGCGTGCCAGCGGCCTGTCGCTGCCCCAACTGCTGGTTACAATCTGTGCGTCCCGCACGCCCGCTTCCATCAGCAGCCTGGCTACCGCGTTGACCCTGAGGCGGGAAAGGAATCGGTTGTAATCTTCCGATCCGAAGTTGTCGGTGTGGCCGTGAATGTGCACCTTCACGCCGGGCTGTTGCCGCAGGTAGGCAGCATGCTGGCGTAGGATGTCTTCGTCCTGCGGGTCCAGGGTGTGCTTGTTGAAACCATAGTGAAAACGCATCCGGTGCGGTTTACGGGCACCGGTTTCCGCCGTCGCAGACATCAGAAGGCCTGCTTCAATCGCGGCTCTGGCCAGCATTTCCGGGTTGTCCAGTACGAGTACGGTCATGTCAGTTTCCTTGTTTCCGGTATCCGGTTTCTTGTTGTTACCGACTACTATTGGCGCAGTCCGCAACAACGGCAATTGGCGAATGGTCGATGTCAGGTGATTCCCCGCTTGCCGGCAGTCCTGATTGAATGACATTTGTGTGAACGTCGCATGACAACGGCTGCTGGAATCACCTTGTCTGGCATTAGAGCGCGAAAAGCTGGCTTCACTGTGGTAAAAAACACGTTTTCACGGACGAATTATGATGAATTGTGACCGCCCATGCTGATTATTCCTGCTGAAAACGCCGTTAACTGGCGCCGCCCGCCCTGGGTCACCCTGGGCCTGGTGCTGACCTGCCTGCTGGTTTTTCTGTTCTATCAGGGCGGTGACAACCGGCGCCTTGAAGGGGCCATCCAGCAATACCTGGATTCCGGTCTGACCGAGCTGGAAGCACCGGTCTACGAGGATTACCTACAGCGCCAGATCCGCTTCGAGGGCAAGGACGAGCTGTCTCTGGAACTGCAGGAGTTCCAGGAGCTGAGAGCGTCCGAAGAGACGGTGTGGGTGGCGGTGAGCCTGCTGCTGGATCCGGAGTTCTACCAGTACATGCAGGACAATCGAGATCTGTTGTGGGCACCGCGGGAACGCCAGCGCTGGCTTGAGCAGCGCGTGCCGATCCAGGCTGACTACATCGACCGCCTGAGTGCCAATCAGCTGGGTCTGGTGCCGTCGGAGCTGTCGCTGTATTCGCTGATCAGCTATCAGTTCCTGCACGGTGGCTGGGGGCACATCATCGGCAACCTGGTGTTCCTGTTTCTGCTGGGTTTTACCGTGGAAAAGGCGTTGGGGCCGGGGAAATATCTGCTGGCCTACCTGTTGTGCGGTGCCCTGTCCGGATTGGTGTTCACCGCCTTTTCACTGGGCAGCCCGGTGCCGCTGGTTGGCGCCTCCGGTTCCATTTCCGGATTGATGGGCATGTACGTGGCCATCTACGGCCTGCAGAAGATCCGGTTTTTCTATTTTGTCGGGGTCTACTTCAATTATTTCCGGGCGCCGGCCCTGGCGCTGCTGCCGGTGTGGCTGGGCAAGGAGATCTACGATTACTGGTTTGCCGGCGCTACCGGCATTGCCTACATGGCCCATGCCGGCGGCCTGCTCGCTGGTGCCGGTCTGGTGTGGCTGCTGGGCAAGAGCGTTTTCCAGGTGCGGGAGACGTTTTTCGAGCCGGAGGCGGAGGCCCAGGACGAGCGCTTCACCACTGGCTATGCCCAGGCCATGGGTAGCCTGGGCAGGATGGAGTTCGATGTTGCCCGCCGTCAGTTCGAGGCGCTCTGGCAGCGTTACCCGGAACGGTCCGTTCTGCTGGAACACCTGTATCAGCTCGCCAAACTGCGCCCGGATCTTCCCGAGTATCGGCAGCGCACCCGCGAGTTGATGAACGAGACTCTGACCCGCAAACAACCGGAACGCCTGATTGAAGTCTGGCAGGAGTATCTGGGTAAAGGCGAACGCCATGCCCCGCTGGTCGCAGAGGATCACAATCGCGTGCTCTTCACCAGCCTTCGCCACGACGATCTGAAAGCCGCCGAGAAAGCCTTTGAACGGTTACGCAGTTGCGGCGATGAGTTGCTGACCACCGAAGCCTGTCGGCTGCTGGCGGAGGAATTCGATAAGCGCCAGATGACACCGAAGGCAAGGCATTACAGGCAGTTGCTGCAGGCTACCTGAGACGCTGGGGGCGGTTGGTTGGCAGGGCTGTCCAAAACCCTGCGGAGCCATGGATGGCGGAGCGGAGCGTACAAGGACGTATTCACAGCGTGTTTTGGACAGCCCTGCCAACCAACTGCCGTACTCCCGCACTCTGACTTCCTGCGTTCTTTACTCCTGAACCACAAACGACGCTTTCGGCCCTTTCAAGGGCTCGCGGTTTTCCGCCTGGCTGAGGTAGGTGGCGATCTGGCTGTGCAGCGGGTGGTTGCCGCAGCGTTTGTGGATGAAGTTGAGAAACGCCGTGGCTTTTTCCCATTGGTTCAGCCCATTGGCCAGGGATTGCGCCACCAGCAGATAGGCCGGTGCCAGCTCCTGACTGTCCGGAAAACGCTTGTGGAAGTCCTGCAGCAGTTTCAGCACGGCCTTGTAATGCCCACGCGGGTACAGGGTGCGGGCACAACGAACTGCCAGCTCCGGGTCGTCGAGGCGAAACCCAGGCTCCACGGTTTCGAGGGTCGCCAGCAGGGTGGCCATGTCGTCGCCGTTGTTGCCTGTTGCCAGCCAGCCCAGCAGGCGTGGGTGGTAGCGGTACAGATCGGCAGTGTCGTTGCGGGCCTGCAGCAACTGGAACAGCTGACCGATGCGCTGGGGATTCTGCGGGTCGTTTTTCAGCGTTTCCTTGAGCATCGACTGGACGCGATCGTAGTTGCCGTCCTTGAGATTCATGTCGATGTCGGCGTCAAAGCGGGCACG
>JAEPMM010000425.1 GCA_017643965.1 Marinobacter sp. | reverse complement strand
CTTTGAAGTTTCTCAACCAGGTAATGATCTTCTAGAAAAAGCTGATCAAGTTCGTTTGGCATCAATAAAAATAAGTCAAACTGAAAATCAAAATAGAATTAAAGCCTTAAATTGGCCACCAGGTGCCCCTCGGTGCCCTGATGGAAATGACCGGGTTCCTGTTGCAGCACATTGAACGGCACCATGCCGGCCAGTACGTTGGCCTCTGGCATGGCCGCCTGCAAATGCTCGGCGTTGGAAATGCCGTTCTGCAGGCTGACGACCGGCGTGCCAGCGGGAATCCAGGGCGCCAGCTGTTTACCCGCTTCGGCCGTGGCAGCGGATTTCACGGTGACCAGTACCAGATCGGCACCCTTCGCAGCGTCGGCCTCACAGCGGTACTGGTGTTCGGTGAGCTGGCTGCGGGCGCTGAAGCCCTGGTAGTCGGTGACTACCAGGGGGACCTGCCTGAGTGTTTCCTGCAGTCGCGGCCGGCCGATCATCACCACATCGGCGCCCGCAGACAGCAGGCGGCCGCCAAGGTAGCAGCCGATGCTGCCGGCGCCAAAAATCACAATTCGCAAAGAGGATTCCGTCACAGAGTTCGCCTTTTCCAGATCAGATTGTTTTTGTTCAAGTCAGACGCCGCTCTTTTGGCCCGCCTGCTGCAGCGGTGCCATACTCCTGTAGCCGGGACGTGAAGTATGATAGGCGCTCTCTAATCATTAGGATGACACACTTTATGGCCCGTTTTGAACTACTCGGTACCGCGACCATCCCGGGCAAGGGCACTCAGTTGAGGCTGCTTCAGCGCAATGATGAGTTTTCCATCAAGATCGCCGGTACCACCGGTGAACTGATGAACAGTCGCCTGCATGGGTCGGAGGATGCACTGGCGACACTCGCTTGCGAGCGTCTTGCGGACCACCCGGCGCCGCGGGTATTGATTGGTGGTCTGGGTATGGGGTTTACCCTGGCGGCGGCACTGCAGTCACTGGGTGACAGCGCGGAGGTGACGGTCGCCGAACTGGTTCCGGAAGTGGAGGCCTGGAATCGCGGGCCCCTGGGATCGGCCGCCGGCTATCCGTTGAATGATTCCCGAGCGCGGGTACATGTGGGTGATGTGGTGCAGTTGATCCGCAATTCCGCCAGTACCTTCGATGCCATACTCCTGGATATTGATAACGGCCCCGAGGGTCTGACCCGCAAGGAAAATGACTGGCTGTACACCACGGCAGGAATCGAGGCGGCTCAGGCGGCGTTACGGCCGGATGGCATTCTGGCGTACTGGTCCGCAGGGCAGGACCCGGCCTTTACCGAGCGTCTGAAGCGTGCCGGGCTCTCGGTTGACCCGGTCACCGTGCGGGCGCATCGTCCGGGTAAGGGCGCCCGTCATGTAATCTGGCTGGCGTGGTAAGCGCAAAAAGGATGACTCCCATGGACGACAAGGATAGAAACGTGCAATCGGATCAGGCACAACCGGTATGGAAAAGTCCGGTCAAGGTAAGGGACGCGGCGCTGGTTGTGCTTGCCTCGATCGCCACCGTGTTTTTCATCGACTGGGCCGAGGCCATTCTGTTGCCTCTGGTCGTGGCGGTTCTGGTGTCGTACGCGCTGGACCCTCTGGTATCCGCTCTCGGACGGCTGCGCATTCCACGCGCCGTTGGCGCGGGGATGGTTATCCTGTCGCTGATTGCCCTGGCCGCGGCGGCCAGCATTCCGCTTCAGCGCGAAGCCATGGCCATGCTGGACAAGATCCCGCTGGCCGCCAAACAAATCGAGCGTATACGCGCCCAGACACCGGTGGCCGGGGAAGAGGATCTGCTGGAAAAGGCGGAGAAAGCAGTAAAGGAAATTGAGTCAACAACCAAACAGGACGACGAGGAAGACTCCGATCCAGGTGTAACGCCGGTCCGTATCGTGGACGATTCCTTCAATTTGCGGGACTACCTGATGCGTGGCTCGTCCGCGGCATTGCTGCTGTTTTCGCAGCTTTTCTCCGTTGTGTTTCTGGTGTTTTTCATGCTCTCCATCGGCAAACTCTATCGCCGAAAGATCATTCGATTGTCCGGGCCATCCTTTCATCGCATGCGCAACGCCGCTCAGCTGATGAACGATTTTCATCACCAGGTACGGCAGTTTCTGTTTGTCATGCTCGTCGGGGCCTTGTTTGTGGGCATAGCCACCTGGCTTGCTTTCCTTGCCATCGGCGTGGAAGAAGCCGGTTTGTGGGGGGTTGCGGCGGGTATTGCCAGCGGAATCCCTTATCTTGGCCCGTTTCTCGTGTTTATTGGTGTCAGTCTGGCGGCGTTTCTGCAGTTCGGCACGGTGGACATGGTGCTCGTGGTGGGGCTGGTGTCGCTGGTGATCACCAGTATTCAGGGCTATCTGATGACGCCGTGGATGACCAGCCAGGTATCGAGCCTGAATACCGTATCCATCTTTATCGGTTTGCTGTTCTGGGGCTGGATCTGGGGGCCGGTGGGGTTGATCGTCGCGACACCGATTCTGATGATCGTGAAATCCTTGTGCGATCACGTTGTCGATTTGCGGCCGGTTGGGGAACTGCTGGGCAAGTAACGGTGAAGCGAGAGGACGGAACAGGTGGGGTAACAGAAACGAAAAAAGGCAGCCGAAGCTGCCTTTTCTTAATGCGTGGGCTGTTATTTACAGACCAACAACATTTTCCGCCTGAGGACCTTTCTGGCCCTGAGTCACGGTGAAATCAACCTGCTGGCCTTCAGCCAGAGTCTTGAAGCCGCCGCCCTGAATAGCGCTGTAGTGAACGAATACGTCGGGGCCACCTTCACGAGTAATGAAGCCAAAACCTTTTGATTCGTTGAAGAACTTAACAGTACCGGTAACAGTAGACATAGTTTAACTATCCTGAATTCTAAATTTTGTG
>JAEPMM010000195.1 GCA_017643965.1 Marinobacter sp. | reverse complement strand
GGCTGGAGAAAAAGCCGGCATGACCATCGAAACCACCACCTCCGGCATCTTGCTGCTCATCGCCATCATGACAGTGGTGACGCTGGTCACCCGCTATGGCGGCGTGTTCGCCATGTCGTTCGTGCGGATCAGCCCGCGCATCGAGAGCTTTATCAACACCATGGCCAGCTCGGTGCTGATCGCCATTGTTGTGCCCATGGCCTTTGACGGCGACGCCGGCGCCCGTGCTGCCCTTGGGGTCACCGCCATCGCCATGCTGGTGCTCCGCAAGCCGCTGACGTCGATCGCTGCCGGGGTTGCCGCCGCTGCGGCAGTGCGTTATCTGTTCTGACCGTCTTGCAATTACTCCCCGGATTCGGAGGGCATCGGATTGGTGTTTCTTAGTGCCAGCTCGCCAATGCCCGGCAGCTTGATGCCCAATCCCAGCGGGTTTACGCCCAGCGACAAGCCCAGCACGTTCAGCTCCAGCCCTTCCCGCACACCGGCCAGTAACCCGACATAGCCACCCAGTGAGAGCTGGTAGCCCGCGCCGCCGGGAACCGCCGCGCCCACACGATCTCCCAGGTAATCCTTGCCGATGGCATGGTTCGGCAGAGCCACGTTCAGGCCCTCGGTTTCGCGAATCACCCAGGCCACGAAGGTGTTGCTGTTGGGACCGGGCCAGGCTTCGTATTCGTCCGGATAGGGATAGGTTTGCACCGCGTCGTAGATGCCGGGAATGAGGGCCTCGGCTTCCTCGCCACGAATGTCGGCGTACAGCACCGGTTCGGCACCATACCAGCGGCGGTCCGGGTCTCCAGGGCGGGAATTCACCACGTACTGGCGCCAGCCGGTCACTTCATGCACGTAATACTGGTCCGCACCTTTTTCTTTCGTGCTGATCCACGTATGCACGGCAAAATAGCCGCGCCAGCTCCAGGCCCGGGCACCGTAAACCTGAATGATGGCTTCCTCGGTTTCCGCCGCCAGCGGGGCGATTCCGGCGCTGTCCCGGGACGCAGTCTGCCAGCTTTCGGCACTGTGCAGGGCACCGCTGGTGGCCAGCAGCAGAGGGCCGGCCAACAACATGAACACACCACCAAGGAACCAGGTGGTTACTTTGAAAAATCGTCTCATTCAGCTTGTCCTGAGGGTGCGTCTTCGGATGATGGAGACCACCTGATTCATCTGTTCCCGCGCCTCCCCGTCGTACAGCAGGTGGAATTTCTCCCGCTGGATATTGCGGTCGTGGGTAGTGTCGGAGGTGGCGGTATCTTTCAGCAGATCCATGTACTGGCAGGCGGCGAGGTGTGCTTTGATCTCCGTATCAATCACCTTGGTGACCAGCGTGTCCACTTCCTCATGGCAGTAGGGGCGATGGCGATTCAACGCATTTCTCGCCTCCAGCGCAGCGTTACGCGCTTCCAGCCGGAGTTCACCGGCCGGCTCGCCGGACTCTACTGTGCGCAGGAACATGCCCAGCCGGTCATGCAGTAGCCACAGCTGTGGCCAGATAATGTCGTACGCGGCCTTCTCGGCAGAGAATTGGGCCGATTCGGGAGCACCGCCTCCGGCACCGAGCACGGGCGGCGAAGTACCGTTGAACTGGTTGATGCGAAGTTCGTCCATATCGCGCCACAGGGTTTCCGTGCGTTGTTTGAGCTGGGCATCCAGGTAAGCCTGGGTTCGCCTGGCGTTGGCCGAATATACGAGAGTACCCACTGCCACGATCAGCGCGACCACTGATATCACGAGGGCAATGCTGTTCTGGTCCATGAGGCTGATGATCTGATCCGTATCCATGGTGTGTGACCTGTCCCGATGCCTGAAGGTGGGGTTCTGAAATTATCAGGAAACCCCCACTCAGGTTATTACAAGACCGTATAAAAATTAACCAGTATTCTCCTGTCGGAACGGCAGGGCCGCCCGGGCATCATCGGCATAGCGCCGGACGTGTTCCGCCTCCTCGGCGGTAAATCGTGCAATGGCCTCATGAAATCCCGGGTGGAATATACCGTGCCAGGAGTGGGTGACCACCGGCTCGAAGCCCCGGATCAGCTTGTGCTCGCCCTGGGCGCCGGCGTCAAAAGTGGACAGGCCGAGATCAATGGCCAGCTCGATGCCCTGGTAGTAGCAGGTTTCGAAATGCAGAAAATCGTACTCCTCCAGACAGCCCCAGTAGCGGCCATAAAGTGTGTCGTCACCGGTCAGGAACAGAGAGCCTGCAATCATGGTGTCGTTCCTGATCGCCATTACCAGGTGCAGCTGTTCGGGCATGGCCGTGCACAGCTGGCGGAAAAAAGCCTCGTTCAGATAGGGGCGCTGGCCGCGCTTGAGATAGGTTGCCTGATAGAACACATAGAAGGCCGACAGCACCTGCGCCGGCATGTCGGTGCCGGAAAAACGCTGGAAAGACACGCCGGACTCGCTCACCTGTCGGCGCTCCTTGCGAATGGATTTGCGCTTGCGTGAAGTGAGCGCACCGAGGAAATCATCGAACCCCCGGTACCCATGGTTACGCCAGTGGAACTGGCACCCGAGCCGGTGCAGCTTGCCGGTCTGGGCGAGCAGCTGCTGATCAGCGGAGTTGTGGAACAGCACATGCCAGGAGTGGGCACCCAGGGCATCACAGGCACTGGCCAACAGGTTGTGCAGCAGCGCTGGCGTCAGACCCTTACGCAGGGTGTCGCCCAGTAGCAGGCGCGGCCCCTGGCAGGGGGTGAACGGCACGGCGATCAGCAGTTTGGGGTAGTACTCTTCGCCGTAGCGCTGGTAGGCATCGGCCCAGGCCCAGTCAAACACATACTCGCCCATGGAGTGGGCTTTCAGCCACGCGGGCGCCACGCCGGCCAGCTGGCCGTTCAGCCAGAATGTAAGATGTGCGGGTGTCCAGCCGGTCTCGCTGGTGGTGCAGCCATTGGCCTCCAGCGCCCGCAGAAAGCGGTGTTTGAGAAACGGGTACGAGCCGGGGCAGAATGCATCCCAGTCTGCTTCCGCAATGTCCTCGATGGACGTGCAGAAACGAACGAGCGGAATTGGGGAGCCGGGTTCGGCCATGGTCGGGCAACCTCCTTGGTGGTACCCGATACCATACGCCAGAACCCGGCAACTGATCACTGGCTGGCGCAGTGTTCCTGCATTTTCGCCTGCCATTTCTCCATCTTCGCGGCCCGTTTTTCTTGCTTTTCCTGATGGATCTCGTCCCAGATCTCGCGCTGCTCGTCAGTCAGTTTGAGGCGGTCCGCCATTTTCGCGTGGCGCTGCTCCATTTTGGCCTGGTATTCCTGCATCCGCGCCTCGCGGTTTTCAGGGCTGAATTTGCCAGTGCCTTCGCGCATCTGCTCACACATTTCGGCTTTGTTGTACTTGCCGTGGTGGCCGTCGTGTTTGTCTCCGTGATTGCCGGCGAACGCCAGCGGGCTGGCCAGCAGTGCCGCGGACAGAAGGGCGCTGGTGAGAAACCGGGGAGATGGGTGTTTGATCATCGTTGGACCCTCTTGCTTGTTGGTAGAGCCGCCAGAGCAGCCCCGTGACAGTGATGATTATGCTAGCGAACAAATCTGTCAGCCGGTGTCAGTGCTGTGTAAAGGTTGTGCAAAGGAAAATCGCCGGAAAAAGACACCGCAGGCCAGCGTGTTAGACTGAGCAGCGCCAAACGGGAGGAGAGTCATGCAGAACAGGGTATTGCTGGTTGAGGACGACGATGAACTGCGGCAATTGCTGGCCCGCTACCTGACCAATCAGGGGTTCAGTGTGCGCGAGGCGGCGACCGGCAACGACGGGCTGTCACTGGCCCGTGGCCAGAACTGCGACATTGTGGTGCTGGATATCATGTTGCCTGACATCAGCGGACTCGACGTGTTGCGGGCCCTGCGTGCCGAAACCCACCTCCCGGTGGTGCTGCTCACGGCCCGGGGTGATGAGACCGACCGCATTGTCGGCTTCGAGGTGGGCGCCGACGATTACATCCCCAAGCCCTGTAACCCGCGGGAACTGGTGGCACGGCTGCAGGCACTGCTGCGCCGCATCGCCTGGGATCAGGCGGTGGATCTGGACGCTTCCCGCACTTACGGCGACCTGCGGGTGGAGCCTGCCCATCGCCGGATCTATCAGGATGACGTCCCGCTGGAGCTCACCGCCACCGAATATGAGGTGCTTCAGGTATTGCTCGCCCATGCCGGCAGCGTGGTCCGTAAAACCGACCTGATGCAGTGGGCGCTGGGGCGCCGGCTCGAAGCCCATGACCGGACTCTGGACATGCACATCAGCAACCTGCGCAAGAAGCTCGGTAACGACGATCCGCCGCGGATCGAGACCGTGCGGGGGCTGGGCTACAGCTACCGGGTGCCGGCATGAAAAAGCGCATGATGTTTCCGCTGTTCTGGCGAATTTTCCTGTCTATCTGGCTGGCCATGGCGATCACCATGCTGATCAGTAATGTGGCCACGCGGGCGCTGATGGATCGTGATCGGGCATCCATCGAGCGCCAGGTCGGCCTGAGGGAGTTGGGCCTGGAGGCGTTGGCCGTGCGCGAGAGCGAGGGCCGGGGTGACGCCTGGCGCTTCCTGCGGGCGCAGGGCGAACGCCTGGAACTGCACCTGATTCTGGTGGAAAACGATGAACAGGACGGCCGCCTGCCCTCGGCGATCCGGGAGCGCCTGGAATCTGGCTGGTATCGCCAGCGCCCGGCGGTGATCGAGGTGGCAGAAGGCTACCGGTTGGTGGCATGGCCACGAATGGATGGTGAGGGCTGGCTCGACCCGCGCTTTTTCCGGGTGCTGGAGATGGCGCTTGCCTTTGTGTTGATTACCCTGGCTTGCTGGTGGATTGCCCGGTTGGTATCGCGACCGCTCCGGCATATGGAAACCACCGCCCGGGACATCGCCGGTGGCAACACCCAGTTGCGGGTCAGTGACCAGATTGCAGGCCGGCGAGACGAAGTCGGCCAGCTGGCGGCCGCCTTCAATGCCATGACCGAGCAGCTTTGCAGTCTGCTTGATCGGCAGAAACATCTGCTGCGGGATATCTCCCACGACCTCAGAACGCCGCTGACCCGGCAGCGGATCGCCATCGAACTGGCCAGTGAAAGCAGCACCGACGAAGACCTGCTGGCCAGCATTCTCCGCCAGAACGAGCGCCTGGAAGCCATGACCTCGCAGATTCTCACGCTCTATCGGGTGTCGGAGGAGGGGCGCGACATCCCCCGTGAGGCGGTTCAGCCAGTGATTGTGATCAACGATGTGCTGCAGGACGCGGCCGACTACGCCGAGCATCGGGGGGTGGACTGCCAGTTAACGATCAGCCCGGATTGCCCGGGGGTATCTGTGCTGGGAGACCGGGGATTGTTGCAGCGGGCTTTCGACAACATTGTGCAGAATGCCCTCGATCACACCAGCCCGCGCCATGCGGTTCATGTCGGCATGAGCAAGCTGGATGGCGCTCTGGTCACGGTAATCGAGGACGAGGGCCCCGGAGTGCCCCCGGAGATGCTGCCCCATCTGTTCGAGCCGTTCTACCGGGCTGACGAATCCCGTGGCGGAAAGGGTTGGGGCCTCGGGCTGGCCATTGCGCGGGACATTGTGGCCGCCCATGATGGTGACATTCGGGCCGACCTTGCGGCGTCAGGCGGGCTTCGGGTGACCGTCACCCTGCCGGTTTTCACCGATGTCACCTGACACATCGGTGTCCGGGGTGCCGGGCCTGAGTTCGGCGGCGCGAGAGAAATCGACGCCCTCGATTTCGCCCTCGTCATAGCGGATGCCGCAGCCGGCCTTGCGGATTTTCGCAGGCGGTGCGGTGCCTGCTGAGATTGGATCGTCTTCATTTTCCACGTCGGGTTTCCTCGGTGTGCGCGGAGCGCGAGCAGATGAACAAGAACTACCCTGTTCCCGCAGGATACCTCGAGCGGGAAACGGAGATAAAGAAAAGCCGGTTTATCGCCCGTATTGCCCACGTGAGCAGTCGTGATGAGGTGCGAGCCTGGCTTGATCAGGCCCACCGGGATCATCCGGATGCCCGCCATATTTGCTGGGCCTACCAGCTGGGGCGCCCGGGGTCAGCGGCGGAAGCAGCGATGAACGACGATGGCGAGCCCTCGGGCACCGCGGGCAAGCCGATTCTCGGGGTGATCCAGCACAAGGACATGGGGGACGTGCTGGTGATGGTGATTCGCTATTTTGGCGGCATCAAGCTGGGTGCCGGTGGCCTGGTCCGCGCTTACGCCGGAGCTGCGGAGAGTGTGTTATCTGCCGTGGGCCGCGTGCTGCAGCAGGCCATGGACGTGGTCGATGTGACCATGGGATTTGCCGATGAGCAGCCGTTGCGGCATTGGTGCGAAACCCACGAGGCGTTGGTGGTTGCTGTGGAATACGGTGCCAGCGTCAAGGCGCGGGTGCAGGTGCCGGCGGATCACAGCGGGGCCTTAGCCGCTTTTTGTGAGGCCCAGAAACTCGATTACCGTTTCGAAAGGTAGGGAACCCTGGCTACATCTCTGACCGTTCGGAATGCG
>JAEPMM010000113.1 GCA_017643965.1 Marinobacter sp. | reverse complement strand
CCGGCCCGCTGCAGGGCAGTGCAATGGCGCTGTATGCCCTTGCCCATTTCCCCCACCGGATCACAGTCACCGGCAATCATCCGTACCGGCAGGTCGCGGCGCCACGTCTGGGGATTGATTGACAGCATGCCGCCGATGAAATCCAGCCATAACCCGGTGGTGCACTGGAAGCCACAGAGCGGGTCGCTGGCGTAACGGTCAACCTGCGCCGGATCACGGCTCAGCCAGTCGCATTCGGTACGGTTGGGTTGGAACAGGCGGTTGAACTTGCCAAAGGTCATCCGCGCAACGGTCTGGCTGCGGTGACGCTTGCCGTAGCAGGTGGCAATGGACGCGATCAGGGCTTTGGAGGCCTGCAAATGGGGGCGATGAATGCGGTTGGTGGCGCTGAGTATCAGTGTGTCGATGCTGGCGCCCTGGCTCTGTGCGTGGCTCTGGGCGATGAACGAGCCCATGCTGTGCCCCAGCAGCGCCAGTGGGCGATCGGGGTGTCGGGCGCGGGCATGCTGGATGACCAGTCCCAGGTCGTGGGTTACCTTCTGCCAGCCGTGATCGTCGGCGTAGTGCCCCAGATCAGCGGGCGGGCAGTGGCCACCGTGGCCGCGATGATCGTAAGTGAACACGGCAACACCGCGCTCGCTCAGCCAGCGGGCGAAGGGCGCATATCGCCCGCTGTGCTCCGCCATGCCATGGGCAATGACCAGAGTGACGTCCGGGTCGGTGGGCTCGAAGGCGTTGACGCGTATCCGGTGGCCATCGGGGGCGCTCAGGCTGGCGGACTGCTCCGGCATGGTGATCTCCTTATCATTTTTTGTTGTCGGTGGCGCAGTCTAGCGAATCCCCGCGGGTTTCGGAACGCTCCCATTCCGGTGGCTGCCACAGGTGCTGAAGGCGGGCGCCAATCCGCCCGGGTCGCGCCATGGCCCTGAACAGGTCGACGTATTCGTGGGTCCACAGCACCAGCAGATTGTTGGAGGGCACCGGGCGGGTAATGCCGTATTCCGGGGGATGATTGACATCCTCTTCAACAAAGGTGCCGAACATCCGGTCCCAGATGATCAGTGTGCCGCCGTAATTGCGGTCGATATATCCGGGGTTGCGGCCGTGGTGCACGCGATGGTGGCTCGGGGTGTTGAACACCGCCTCGACCCAGGCCGGCAGGCGTTTGACCAGCGTGGTGTGGATGAAAAACTGGTATACCAGAGAGAGCGCGTAAGCGACGCCGATCCACACCGGGTTGAGGCCGATCAGTGCCAGCGGCAGGTAGAACAGCCAACCGCCGTTGAAGATGTTGGTGGCATTCTGCCGCATCGCAGTGGAAAAGTTCATCCGCTCGGATGAGTGGTGCACCACGTGGGCGGCCCAGAACCAGCGCATGCGATGACTCGCCCGATGCATCCAGTAGAAACAGAAATCCACACCCACGAAGGTGAGAACAACCGTCAGCCAGCTCAGTTCAAGTTCAAACAGCCGGTAGTGATAGCACAGGGCGTAAAGTGGGAAGGCAATGATGCCGGCGAACAACAGTTCGGTGACCTGATAGCCCGCGCCAAGGGCGAAATTACGCACTGCCTCACGGGTATCCATTAGCGCCGGGTCGTGGCGTATCCTCAGGTATTCCCACAGCGCGACACCGATAAACACCGGGGTGGCCACCATAAAAATCAGTTGTCGTTCGTCCAGCGCCAGCCAGGGTGCGACGGCGTCCCAGAGGGGCAGCAGGCCGCTGCGTTCCAGCACCGTCAGCATCATGTCGTAAAGAGCCATGGTCGGTTTCGCTCGTCGGGTTGTGTGATGAGTTCATTCTTGCCGGAAACCGTAGGAAAGAATTGACCATTCACGCCTGTAAATTGATAATTTACGCCAATTGTGGAGCCTGTACGAGAGCGACAGCCGATGGCCAGAGTGATGAGGGTAACCGGCGCCTGGACCGGGCTGCTGAGCGACTGGCTTGACCAGCAGGGTCTGGATGCCGATGCGCTGCGGCCGGAGCTGGCGCGGTGGGCGGCGCAGGACAACGTGCCGGTGCCGGTCTGGCGGGATCTGTTGGCGCGCGGTCTGGCCCGTGGGGTGCTGGAAGGTGCCAACCCGGTGGCGCCGGAGCTGGAGGTGGGGGCCTGTGTCCGCCCCGGGCATGTCGGGGTGCTGGGCTACCTGGTGCTGGCGTCCGATACCCTGGGTGAAGCCATGCTGGCGTACCAGCGCTACGAGACCCTGTTTTACGGCGCTACCCTGGCGGAAATCGTGATTGAGGGAGAGCACGCGGAAATGCGCTGGCCACCCTCGGAAGACGAACTGGGGCAACAGGCCGACGGCGCCGCCATAGCGGCACTGGTGACCTTTCTCAGACGTCAGATTGACGATCCGCCGCCACCCTCCGGCGTGTCGTTCCTCGGCACGGTGAGTGAGGCCGCCGCCGAGGCCTATGAGCGGTTTTTCGGCTGCCCGGTGCGCTGGAACGACAGTCACGTGCGGGTGCGTTTTCCGTTGCAGTACCTGGGCATTCCCATGCCGCGGCGGGATCCGACCTTGCGGGCGTTGCTCGACCGGCAGGCGCAGGCGCTTTTGAGGGCGCTGCCGGGCAGTTCGGATACCGAGCGGCAACTGCAGCAGGTGCTGTTGAAGCTGCTGGCCGATGGCGAACCCACGCTGGCCCGCGCGGCCAGGGCCATGCACATGTCACCGCGGACCCTGCAGCGTCGCCTGGCCGGTCACGGGGTTTCCTGGCAGCAGTGGCTGGATAGCAGCCGGGAACAACTGGCGCGGAACTATCTGGCCGACACCTCCCTGACCCTGACGGACATTGCGCTGCTGCTTGGATTTTCCGAGCAGAGCGCCTTTACCCGCGCCTATCAGCGCTGGACCGGCACGTCGCCGGGTCGCGCCCGGCGGCAGGTCAGCGGTTAGCCTGATAGACCTTTTCCAGGGTCTGGAGTTGCGGCTGCCACTGCGCCAGCCACGCCTGAATGGCCTTGGGGATTCGCTTGCTGGCGGGCCAGGGCACCGGATATTGTGGTGGCTGGAACATGGGCGCAAACAGGCTGGCCGCCGTCAGATCTGCGCGGGAAAAGGCCTCACCCACGAGGTAGGGGCGGGTGCTGTAGATGTCTGCCAGCTCCGTCAGTAACGCCTCCATGGTCTGGCGTGAGGTTTCCGCGGTTTTCTCGTTGATCTTCATCCACTTGCGCATGATTTCATCAACCCGGCTGAACGCCAGCTTGAGCAGGATGCGGTTGTAGTAAGGGGTTTGGGCCGCCAGCAGGGGTACCACCACCTTGGGGCGTTGCAGAAAGTGGTGGTAGGAGTAGCAACGTATTGCCGGCCCGGCTTCGTCGTCCAGTCGCTGCTCCCAGGCCAGCGCGGCTGCTTTGTCTTGCGGATTCGCGGGCGTCAATGGGTGGTCCGGAAAGGTGTGATCCAGGTAATCCAGAATCTGCGCCGAGCCCTGTACAATATGGCCATCGTGATCCAGCACCGGTACCGAGGAATCGGCGCGGGTGAGTCTGCGGATGGTGTTCACATGCTGACCCGGCAGCAGGCTGTGGATTTCCGCGTTCAATCCTTTGTAGTCCAGTGCCCAGCGAACTTTTTCGCAATAATGGGAAATGGCAAACTGGTAGAGCTTCATGGTCATCGGGAACATCTCCTGAGCCGGGCGAAAGTTGTCATTCTATCGTTAGCGTAATGAAACAGGGAGGTGTGTTCATTCTAGAATGCACGCCAGACAAAAAATGAAACTCAGGGAATGGTATATGATTCTGCAAAAAACCGGATTGTCCATGGCCGCTGCCGCGGCTCTGGTGTTGTCCACCGGTTGCGCCTCAACCGGCGATCACAACGGCCCCGCGGAACTGGCGGCTACCCGAATGCACTGTGGCCAGACGGTCATTGATCTTGATTACACGCCGTCGACCGGGCTTCTGGCGCTCACCCACGGGGGCAAGCAGATCCTGATGACGCCGCGAGAAAGTGCCTCCGGTGCGCGCTTTGTGGCCAGCGGCGACGCGCGCACGGTGTTCTGGAGCAAAGGCGAGACGGCGACGCTGTCGCTCGGTGGCGAGGCGCTCCCGGAGTGCCTCGCACCCGGCGCCATCGAATCGCCCTTCATTGCCAAGGGCAACGAGCCCTTCTGGCACCTCAGCCTGGTGGGCAACGAACTGACTCTGAGCCGTATGGGTGAAGCCACCGAGACGCTGCGTTACCGGGTGACCGAGCGCAGCGAAACGGGGCAGACCATTGTCGCCGAGCGCGACGGCCTGAAGCTCCGTGTCGATGTCGCGCCGCAGTTGTGCACAGACTCCATGTCCGGCATGCCGCACCCCAACCAGGTGCGCTTGACGGTAAACGGAGAACAGCTGGTCGGTTGTGGTGGCGATCCTGAACGCCTGCTGAGGGGCGCGGAGTGGGTGGTTGAAGACATTGGCGGAGGCGGCATTATTGACCGCTCCCGCGTGACCATTGAATTTCTGGATGACAACCGGGTTGCAGGTCGGGGCTCCTGCAACCGCTACATGGGGAGCTGGAACCTGACCGGAGAGGGGCTGTCGTTCAGCCGCATGGCCGGCACCCTGATGGCGTGCGCGCCGGCGTTGATGTCACAGGAGCAGCGGTTTCTGGATCTCATGGCCGAGGTCAACCGGTTCCGCATCGGGCCGCACGGGGAACTGATCCTCAGTACCACCTCCGGTGACAACCTGCGGGCGTTTCAGTCCTCGGACAAGCCATAATCCGCCAGAATGGCCTGCATCCGCCCGGTCTCGCGCAGCCGGGCGGTGCCCCGGGAGAGCAGCTCGGCCAGCTCGGCGGACTCCGCCTTTGCCGGTGAAAACGCGATGAAGGTATCATCCTGTTGCAGCACGCCGCCCTGGCGCAGGGGGGCAATGTCCGGATTGGCTTTCTGTGCCCAGGTCATGACATAGACGTCCTCGGGGTAGACGTCAGCGCGGCGCTGGTCCAACAGGTTGATGGCCCGGTTCAGTGGCGATGGACCCGACAGCATCCACACCTGCGTTGGCTCATCATTGTGGCGGGCGATGTAGCGGTCCCGTTCCTCGGAGTAGGAATAGCCATTGATCGCCAGCAGCGTCTGGCCTTCCAGAGAACCCAAACCCTCATAGATCCATGAGCTGTCCGCCGGGGTGTAGAACGCGATCTCCGAACGCCCCTGGGGTTCCTGCGGAAACACAAAGTCCGGCGCGTCGGTCACGAAGGCACCGACGACGGCATCCAGCAATCCATCCCGTGCCATCTGCAGCGCCCGTGCCCAGCTGACATTGAGGTACTCCACCTGGTAGCCTGCCGCCTCGAACACGTCCCGGGCAATATCCAGCATGTAGCCTTCCGGCTCACTTCCCGCCATGCAGTTATGGGGACACCAGGGATCGGCTCCGAGGGTGATTACCGGTCGTGAGGCGCCAGTCGGTGCTGCCGGGATGGAGGCTGCGGCGACGGTTTCAGTGGGGGTATCTCCGGTGTCGGAATTAGGGGGCGGGTCCTGGGGCGAGCAGGCCATCAGCAACACGGACAGCATCAAAACCGGAACAGCTTTGAACATGGTAATAAACCGAGATCACCGCGGTGTTGCGGCTACAGTTTTATCATAGTCCCTTCCGCAAGGGTTGTATCGCGGATTCTGCCGGCCGGGCTGTCAAATAACTGCAGCATTGGTCGGGCATGCTGGAAGGTCGTCACGGACCGGAGCCAACGATGACCGAGCTGAAACAGCTGACCCCCCATGCCGCCATTCCCCGCGAGCAGGCAACACGCACCCGCCGGCAGCGGCATTTGCTGCGCACCTTCCTGCCGGAACTGGTATCGCTGGAGCGCACACTGGCGGAGGCGCCGGAGCAGGCACGAACTCAGGTGGTGGATCGCATCGATGTGGGCCCGCAGACGCTGCCAATCTACCGGGTGGATCTGGGTACCGATGCCCCTGATGCGCCGGCGGTGGTGCTGGTGGGGGGCGTGCACGGTCTGGAGCGCATCGGCAGTCAGGTGGTGATGGCGTGGATGCGCAACCTGATGGCACGGCTGAGCTGGGATGACTCGCTGGTGCGCTTGCTGGAGCGGGTCCACATCACCCTGCTGCCGATTCTCAATCCGGGTGGCATGTACCTGAATCAGCGCAGCAACCCCAACGGGGTGGATCTGATGCGCAACTCGCCGATTACCGCCCAGGACCGGAGCGCCTTCCTGCTGGGTGGGCAGAGACTGTCGCCGCGGCTGCCCTGGTACATCGGTGAGCCGTCGACAGCCATGGAGCCTGAAAACCGGGCTCTGGAAAACGTGATCAGCGGGCTGTTGCCCGGGCGACCGTTCAGCGTTGCGCTGGATTGCCACTCCGGCTTTGGCTGGCAGGACCAGATCTGGTTTCCCTACGCCTACCGACGCCGGCCGATGCGCAAAATTGCCTCGGTGATGGCGCTGAAACTGATCTGGGAACAGGCCTGGCCCGACCACGATTACCGCTTCGAGCCTCAGTCCCGGCATTACCTGACCCACGGCGATCTGTGGGATTATTTCTACAAGCAGATCAACCGTGACAACACCGGAACCTTTCTCCCGCTGACCCTGGAGATGGGATCCTGGCGCTGGGTGCGCAAGCGGCCGCGACAGTTGTTCCGGCTTGATGGTCTGTTCAATCCGCTGGTGCCGCATCGCCACCGGCGGGTATTGCGCAGCCACCTGGCGTTCATGGATTTTCTGGTGGAGGCGGCTGCCAGCCACCGCAACTGGTTGCCGGAGGGCGCGGAGGAGTCCATGCTGAGAGAGGCAGCCATCATGCACTGGTACAGGGATAACCGATAACCATGCACTGGATTCTTCTGCGCGGTCTGACGCGGGAACAGGCGCACTGGGGTGCGTTCCGGGAGCGACTCGAGCGGGCGTTCCCCGAGCATCATTTTCACGCCGTGGACCTGCCGGGTACCGGTGTGCACTTCCGTGATCCGAGCCCGGGCACCATTGCCGCCATCCGCGAGAAGGTGCAGCATCAGGTCAGTCACATCCCCAAACCCTATGGTTTGATGGCGTTATCCATGGGCGGGATGATCGCGCTCGACTGGGCCCAGCACGTGCCGGAAGGTGAAATCCAGGCGCTGGTGCTGATCAACACCAGCTGCGGCTTCAGCCCGCCCTGGCACCGCATGCGTCCCGGCACCTGGCCCCGGGTTCTGAAAATGCTGGCGCGGCGGGAGCTGTTCGATCGCGAGGCGGATATCCTCAGATTGACCTGCAACCGGGAGCCGGAACTGGCCACCATGAAACACTGGTACAGCATTCAGCGCCAGCGCCCCGTCTCTGTCGGCACCGCCTGGCAGCAGTTGCGTGCCGCGGCATCATTTACTCCCAACAAGCGCCGCCCGTTACCCGACGCCCTGCTGCTCGCCAGCAAGGCCGACCGGATTGTTCACTGGCGTTGCAGCGAGGCCCTCGAACAGCGCTGGCAGTGGACTCTGAAATTGCACCCCACCGCGGGCCACGATCTGCCACTGGATGACCCCGAGTGGATCGTGACACAGCTGCGGCAATGGCTTCCCCGCTGATACCGGTTGCTTGACGCAACCGGTCTTTCACGTCAGTCTCTTGGGTATTTTTCGACGTGATCACCCGCAGCAACGGAGCCATAGAATAATGAAAATCTTCGAAACCAAAACCGCCCCGAATCCCCGCCGGGTCCGCATGTTCATGGCCGAAAAGGGGCTGTTGGATAAAGCTGAGTTTGTGGAAATCGATATCCAGAAGGGGGAAAACCTGACGCCGGAATTCGTCGCCAGAAATCCGATGAAAAAAGTGCCGGTGATGGAACTGGATGACGGCACCTGCGTGGCAGAAACCATGGCCATCTGCCGCTATTTTGAGGAAAGCTATCCCGATGCGCCGAAACTGCTCGGGGAAACCGCACTGGAAAAGACACTCATCGAGCAGTGGCTGCGCTGGATCGAACTGTATTTCTTCATGCCGACGGGGATGTGTTTTCAGCACACCAGCGGTTATTTCAAGGATCGCATGAACCCGATCAAGGAATGGGGCGAGGAGTGCGGTGTGGGTGTCGAGAAGTTCATGCATTTCCTCGACCAGCACCTCGCCGATAATGAGTACATCTGTGCCGACCGGTTTACCGCGGCCGACATCAACGCCTTCACCACCGTGGCGTTCGCGCGGGTAGTGAACATTCGCATCAAACCCGAGCACAGCCATCTCCAGGCCTGGTTTGATCGCATCAAGGCCCGGCCCTCGGCGCAGGTATGACCATGAGTCACAACACCACCGCATCCGCCGCGCTGGCCTGTGCCCTGGAGGCCATCGACAAGGCCAATCTTGCAGACCCGAACCAGGAACAGCTGGGCGAAGAGCAACTGCCCAAGGAATACGCCTACAGCCAGCACATGACCCGCTGGCTGTTCGCGCTAGAGCCGGCGCCGTCAGAGCGCATGCAGATCGCCTGCCGCGCCCAGCACATCGAGCGCTGGACCCTGCCCCGCAAGGATTTCCCGGAGGGACGCAAAGCCTATTACGAATGGCGCCAGGCCTGTGGCCGCATGCACGGCCGGCGGGCAGCGGAGATCATGGCCGCCTGCGGTTATCCGCAGGCGGAGTGTGACCGGGTGGAAACCATTCTGACCAAGCGGGAACTGCGCAGGGACGCCGATACCCAACTGCTGGAAGACGTCGCCTGCATGGTGTTCCTCGAGCGCTACTTTGCCGATTTCTATGAGGAAAAAGCAGACTACGACCGCGAAAAATGGCTGCGCATCGTGCGTCGCACCCGGGGCAAGATGTCGCCGCGGGGGCATGAGGCGGCGCTGGCCCTGGCGGGCAACCTGCCGGCGCACCTGCTGGCCCTGTTG
>JAEPMM010000318.1 GCA_017643965.1 Marinobacter sp. | reverse complement strand
GTAGCTGGCGTGGCGTTCATCCAGCAGCCGGAGGATCGAGAGCGCAGACACCGACTTGCCCGACCCGCTTTCACCGACCAGTGCCAGAGTTTCGCCCTCGCGGACGTCGATGGACAGCTGGTCCACCACCACCTCACCGAGGTCAAAGCTGATGGACAGATTGGAGATTTCCAGCAGATTGGCCATATCAGTTCTTTCTCGGATCAAAGGCGTCTCGCACGGCTTCACCGACGAACACCAGCAGGGTCAGCATGACCGACAACGACACAAAGGCCGAGATGCCAAGCCATGGCGCGTGCAGATTGGCTTTGCCCTGGGCGATAAGTTCCCCCAGTGATGGCGAGCCCGAGGGCAGCCCGAAGCCCAGAAAATCCAGAGACGTCAGTCCGGTGATGGCGCCGGTCAGAATGAATGGCAGAAAGGTCAGGGTGGCCACCATGGCATTGGGCAGAATGTGGCGGAACATGATTTTTCGGTTGCCCAGCCCCAGCGCCCGGGCGGCACGGACGTATTCGAAATTCCTCGCACGGAGAAATTCCGCGCGCACCACATCCACCAGTCCCATCCAGCTGAACAGCAGCATGATGCCCAGCAACCACCAGAAATTCGGCTGCACGATGCTGGACAGAATGATCAGCAGGTAGAGCACCGGCAGCCCGGACCATACTTCAATGAAGCGCTGGCCCAGCAGATCCACCTTGCCGCCGTAATACCCCTGAATGGCCCCGACAATCACGCCGACAATACAGCTGGCAATGGTCAGGGTCAGGCCGAACAACACGGAAATGCGGAAGCCGTAAATGACCCGGGCGGCCACATCGCGCCCCTGATCATCGGTGCCGAGCCAGTTCTCCAGGGTAGGGGGGGCCGGCGAAGGCACTTCAAGGTGGTAATTGATGGTGTAGTAGCTGAAGCGGATCGGGGGCCAGATCATCCAGCCATTGGCCTTGATTTCATCCGCGATAAACGAGTCCCGGTAGTCTGCCTCGGACGGCAGGAAGCCGCCGAAGGTCTCTTCCGGCACGGATTCAGCCACCGGAAAGTAGAGATCCCCCTTGTAGGACACTACCAGGGGTGCATCGTTGGCAATCAGCTCGGCGACCAGCGACAGCCCGAATAACGCCAGAAAAATCCAGAGTGACCAGAAACCACGGCGATTCTTGCGGAAATTTCGCAGCCGGCGTTGCTGGATGGGTGTCAGTGCTTTCATGGATCAGGCACCCTCCCGGCTTTCAAAATCGATCCGCGGATCCACCAGAACGTAGGTGATGTCGCTGATCAGCTTCAGAACCAGTCCCATCAGGGTGAAGATGTACAGCGTGCCAAAGATGACCGGGTAATCACGGTTCAGCGCCGCTTCGAAACCGAGCAGCCCGAGGCCGTCCAGTGAGAAGATCACCTCGATCAGGAGGGAGCCGGTAAAGAACAGAGCCACCAGAACACCCGGCAGACTGGCGATAACAATCAGCATGGCATTGCGGAAGACGTGGCCGTAGAGCACCTGTTTCTCCTCCAGGCCTTTCGCTCGGGCGGTTACCACGTACTGCTTGCTGATCTCATCCAGGAACGAGTTCTTGGTCAGCAGGGTGAGGGTGGCAAAACCGCCAATCACGTTGGCGGTGACCGGCAAGGCCAGGTGCCAGAAATAATCGCCGATTTTCTTGTACCAGTTGAGCTCATCAAAGTTTGATGAGGTCAGGCCCCGCAGAGGAAACCAGTCGAAATAACTGCCACCAGCGAACAACACGATCAGCAGAATCGCGAAGAGGAAGCCGGGAATGGCGTAGCCCACGACGATCGCCGAGCTGCTCCACACATCGAATCGGGAGCCGTCGGAGACCGCCTTGCGGATACCGAGCGGGATCGAGATCAGATAGATGATCAGGGTTGACCACAAACCCAGGGAGATGGAGACCGGCATCTTGTCGACGATCAGCTCGAGGACGGTGCGCTCGCGAAAGAAGGATTCCCCGAAATTGAAGGTGGCGTAGTCCCCGAGCATTTTGAAGAAGCGCTCATGGGCCGGCTTGTCAAAGCCGTACATGACCTCGATTTCCCTGAGCATTTCGTCCGGGATGCCGCGGGACCCGCGGGAATCTCCGCCCGAGGCAACCTCGCCGCCACTGCCACCCCCGCTGGCGCGGGAAAGGGCGCCACCACCGTGGCCTTCCATCTCGGCAATCAGCTGTTCCACCGGACCACCAGGCGCGGCCTGAACGATCACGAAGTTCAACAGCATGATGCCGATCAGGGTGGGTATGATCAGCGCCAGCCTTCGGAGTATGTAAACGCCCATCTAATGGATTCCCTTCGCCGCTACGGTGGTGTGTACAACCATGGGGTCAGAGCTGTATCCACCAGTTGTCGATATCAATACCGTTCTTGGGTGTGTTATCCGGTTTTTTCAGATAGGCCCAGTAGGCAATACGATCACGGGGGAGGTACCACTGGGGAATCACATAATGCCCGTGAAGCAGGACCCGATCGAGGGCCCGCACCCGATAGACCAGCTCCTCGCGGTCGGGGGCCCGGATCACCTTGCCAACCAGATCATCGACCACCGGATCGTTGACGCCCATGTAGTTTCGTGAGCCCGGTACGTCCAGATTTGAGGAGTGCCAGTATTCGCGCTGCTCATTTCCGGGGGAATCCGACTGTGGCAGCACCTGTGTAATCACGTCGTAGTCGTACTGGCGAACCCGCTGAACATACTGGTTGGTATCCACCAGACGAATGGAAACCTCGATGCCCAGGCGCGCCAGATTATTCTTCAGGGGTAAGACCACCCGCTCAAAATTCTTCTGGTGAAGCAGGATCTCGAACGCCAGCGGTTTGCCGGTTTCAGTGTGGGTCATCTTGCCATCGCGGATGTCATACCCGGCATCCTTGAGCAAGCCCATGGCTTTACGCAGGTTGTCCCGCAAACCGCCCTTGCCATCGATGACCGGGGGCTGATAGACCTGTTCGAACACCGCCGCGGGCAGCTGGTCCCGGTACGGCTCAAGAATTTCAAGCTCGCGGCCTTGCGGCAATCCGCTAGAGGCGAGCTCGCTGTTCTCGAAGAAGCTCTTGGTGCGGGTGTACTGGTCGTAGAACAGGTTTTTGTTCGCCCACTCGAAATCGAAGGCCTGGGACAGCGCCTCCCGGACGCGGGGGTCCGAGAACATGGCTTTGCGGGTGTTGAGAACAAATGCCTGCATGCCGGCTGGGCGGTGATGATCAATGGCTTCGGTGATAATGATGCCCTTGTCGAAACGGTCACCGGTATAGGCAGTGGCCCAGTTCTTCGCCGAGGGTTCTACCCGGAAATCGAAGCTGCCGGCTTTGAAGGCCTCCAGGGCAACGGTGTCGTCAGAGTAATAGTCAAACCGTACTTCGTCGAAGTTGAAGCGCCCCTTGCGGGTTGCCAGATCTTTCGCCCAGTAATCGTCCGCGCGCTTGAAGGTGATTGACCGACCGGCATCGAAGTCGCCAATCCGATAGGGGCCACTGCCCACCGGGCGGGTCAGGCCATTGCGCCCGAACTCCCGTCCCTCCCAATAGTGGGCCGGGAGAATCGGCATCTGACCGAGGATCAGGGGCAGCTCGCGGTTGGTGGTATCGCTGAAATCAAAGCGAACCGTGTGATCGTCTTCTACGGTTACTTTGCTGACGTCCGCGTAGTAGTTGCGATAAAAGGGGTGACCCTCGGTGGTCAGAATCTCGAACGAGAACTTTACGTCGGCTGCGGTAATCGGCTCACCGTCGTGGAACCTTGCCTGGTCGTTCAGATGAAACGTCGCGTAACTGCGGTCTTCCGGGGTTTCAATGGATTCGGCGATCAGTCCGTAAGCGCTGAAGGGCTCATCGTCCGAGGCTTCCAGCAGTGTGTCGTACAGGTAACTGCTGACGCCTGACGCTGGCACGCCCCGAATGACAAACGGGTTGAAGGAGTCGTACCCGTTGGCTACGACCGCCATGCGCAGGGTACCGCCTTTGGGGGCTTCGGGGTTGACGTAATCGAAGTGGCTGAACCCCTCCGGATACGTGGGTTCCCCGTGCATGGCGATCCCGTGTTGCGGCTCGACCCCGGTGTCGGCACTGTGAGCCGGGGTCACGGTGACGGCCATAAGCACCGCCAGGGAAAAAAACGACGTAAGGTATGAGGCTTTCCGTGTTTTTGTCATAGATCTCGCACGCTTTGATGATTCGTCCAGGATTCAGTGATTGTTTTTATTCCCCGGAGTTCCCGCTGCACGCGAAATCTTCAGGGGCTGTTCCTGATATCCACGTAGAGTACCAGACTTTGCCC
>JAEPMM010000401.1 GCA_017643965.1 Marinobacter sp. | reverse complement strand
GGCGTTCAGCGCCGCGCCGCGGAACAGGTTGCCACCACCGATCACCAGGCCAACCTGAACGCCAATGCCGATCAGGGCACCGATTTCCAGCGCCATGCGGTCAAGAACTTTGGGATCAATGCCGAAATCGTGCTCGCCCATCAGGGCCTCGCCACTGAGCTTGAGCAGAACACGCTTGTATCTGGGCTGGGTTTTGGATGAAGTCGGCATGGTGATCCCCTTTTCGTCTGTTGGCTGCTATCTGGCGCGACAAGCTTCGCAGGCTTGTATATGACATACCCCTCTCTGAAAAGGGGTATCTCAGATACAAGCCCGCCACGAGAGCCGGGTTTCCCCAACTAACGTGGCAGACTCAGGTGGCGCTGCAAACCGGGTCTGCAGCGCCTTTCAGAAAGATCAGGCCTTGCCGGTGCCGGCTGCTGCTGCAACCTCGGCGGCGAAGTCCACTTCTTCCCGTTCAATGCCTTCACCCACTTCCAGGCGAACGAAGCCAACCAGTTCGCCACCGGCGGACTTGATCAGCTCACCCACAGTCTGGTCCGGGTTTTTCACGAAAGGCTGCTCAACAAGGCTGTTTTCCTTGAGGAACTTCTTGATACGGCCACCCATCATCTTCTCGACGATTTCGGCAGGCTTGCCTTCCATATCCGGCTGGGCCTTGATGACCTCTTTCTCTTTCTCGAGCTCTTCAGCAGGCATCTCTTCCGGCTTGCCAACGCGCGGGTTAACCGCGGCAGCGTGCATGGCGACGTCACGGGCAACTTCAGAGTCGCCGGCGGTCAGGGCCACAACACAGGCAATCTTGTTGGTGCTGTGAACATAGCCACCCACAACCGGGCCTTCCACTTTCACCAGACGACGCACGGTGATGTTCTCGCCGATCTTCTGAACCAGCGCTTCACGCTTGGCTTCCAGATCGCCGGCCATCAGCTTGGCAACATCGGTTTCGCCCTTTTCGAACGCTACGTTCAGCACGTCGTTCGAGAAGTTCAGGAAGTTGTCGTCACGGGCAACGAAGTCCGTCTCGGAGTTCACTTCCAGAATGTACGCAACGGTGTTGTCGTCAGAAATCTTGATCAGTGAAGCGCCTTCAGCGGCGGTACGGCCGGCTTTCTTGGCAGCTTTCAGACCGGAAGACTTACGCAGTTCTTCGATTGCGGCGTCTACACTGCCTTCGGCTTCAACGAGCGCCTTCTTGCACTCCATCATGCCAAGGCCGGTACGCTCACGCAGCTCTTTGACCATTGCAGCGGTAATTGCAGCCATGTTCAATCCTCTTGTTCCGAATTCGGTGGGAAGGCGGGCCCGATCACGAAACCGGGCCCGCCCAACATCTCACATCTGAAGGGAAAGCTTACTCAGCAGCGGGAGCAGCGCCTTCAGTGTCTTCACTGACTTCAACAAACTCGTCAGCGCCGGCACCGCCAGCCTGGGCGGCGTCGATGCAGGTGTCAGCAACGGCCTTCACGTAGATCTGGATAGCGCGAATGGCGTCATCGTTGCCCGGGATAACGTAGTCAACACCGTCGGGATCGCTGTTGGTATCAACAACACCGATAACAGGGATGCCCAGCTTGTTGGCTTCCTTGATGGCGATGCGCTCGTGGTCCACGTCGATCACGAACAGTGCGTCCGGCAGGCCGCCCATGTCCTTGATACCACCGATGGAACGCTCAAGCTTGTCCATCTCACGGGTACGCTCGAGAGCTTCTTTCTTGGTCAGCTTGTCAAAGGTGCCGTCCTGACTCTGGGCTTCCAGGTCACGGTAGCGACGGATCGACTGACGGATGGTCTTGTAGTTGGTCAGCATGCCACCCAACCAGCGGTGGTTTACAAACGGCTGACCGGAGCGCTCGGCTTCTTCCTTGATGATTTTCGCCGCGGCGCGCTTGGTGCCTACGAACAGAACCTTGTTCTTGTTCTCTGCCAGTTGCTGAACGAACTTGAGCGCGTCGTTCATGGCAGGAACGGTCTGTTCCAGGTTGATGATGTGAATCTTGTTACGGGCGCCGAAGATGAACTTCGACATTTTCGGGTTCCAGTAACGGGTCTGGTGACCGAAGTGAGCACCTGCCTTGAGCAGGTCACGCATATTTACCTGAGCCATGATATTTACCTTTTAGCTTCGGGTTAGTCCTCCACGCATCCGATTGACCCAACCAACCTCCTTATAAGCAGGAGCTGGCACCCTGGGACAACGTGTCGACACGTGTGTGAATTTGCTGGATTCGTTTCCAGCGGGCGCGTTTATACCATAAAACGCCAACGCCACGCCATTATTTTTGCCTGTACGCTTCCTTGTACCCGGCCCTCGTCCCCCTTAAAATGCCGGTTTGATGTACACCAATGGGAAGCCCAATGCAGGTATCGATCAAAACTCCGGAAGAAATCGAAAAAATGCGCGTCGCCGGCCGGCTGGCCGCACAGGTTCTCGAGATGATCGGGGAGCATGTAAAGCCCGGCGTCAGCACCGAGGAGCTTGACCGCATTTGCCACGACCACATCGTGAACGTGCAGAAAGCGATTCCGGCCCCGCTTAACTACAAGGGTTTTCCGAAATCCGTGTGCACGTCGGTCAACCACGTGATCTGCCACGGCATCCCCTCCGAGAAGAAAGTATTGAAGGACGGCGACATCCTCAACATCGACGTCACCGTCATCAAGGACGAATACCACGGCGACACCAGCAAAATGTTTATTGTGGGGAAACCCAAGCCGGGCACAGAGCGGCTCATCGACATCACCCAGGAATGCCTCTATAAAGGCATCGAACTGGTCAAGCCCGGCACCCGGCTGGGCGATATCGGCCACGTTATTCAGCAGCACGCGGAAAAGCACCGCTATTCGGTGGTTCGCGACTACTGCGGCCACGGTATCGGTAAGGTGTTCCACGAGGAGCCGCAAGTGATGCATTACGGCAAACCGGGCACCGGCATGGAACTGCAGGAAGGCATGACGTTCACCATTGAGCCGATGATCAACCAGGGCAAGTACCACACCAAGCTGCTTCCGGACGGCTGGACCGTGGTCACCAAGGACCACAAGCTGTCGGCCCAGTGGGAACACACCATCCTGGTGACCGCAGACGGCTACGAGGTGCTCACCAAGCGCACGGAAGAGTCTTTCTAGGTGAACCGAAGCGAGCTGGAATCCCGCATAAGCAACGACACCTCCCCGGTTACTGCGGCCCGTGAGCTGCTGCGGGAGCGATACAATGCCGATGCGGAAGCTTTTCGC
>JAEPMM010000468.1 GCA_017643965.1 Marinobacter sp. | reverse complement strand
GTTTGATTTGGCCGTCTGGTCCTGTCCCAGCCTGACTGTTGTGGAGTGGGGGTTGATGGGGTCTTTCTTCCAAAAATTTTGAGGGCCAGGGATGGCCCGAAAGAAGCGCACATGGATGTGCTCGTAGCGGTTTTTGGGAGAAAGGCCCCATCGCCCCATACATCCAAGCTCACAGGCTAGGGCGGAACCAGAACAGCAATTACCGAAGCTAGAACGAAAAAACCCGCTAACTCAAAGAATTAGCGGGCTTTAAAAATAGTGGCTCCCCGACCTGGGCTCGAACCAGGGACAAACGGATTAACAGTCCGTTGCTCTACCAACTGAGCTATCGGGGAACGTCGTCGTATGACGAGGCGCGTATATTAAGTTGGCTATACCGCCCCGTCAACCCCTGGCAAAAACTTTTTAGCCGAGGGCTTTCTGCAGCCGTTCGATCGCCTTTTCCAGGTTGTCCATACTGGTGGCGAAGCTCAAACGCATGTGGCCCGGGGAGCCGAAGGCTGAGCCCGGTACCAGCGCCACACCGGCTTCGGTCAGCAGCTTCTCGGCAAATTCCACGTCGTTGCTGACGCTGCTGTCGGCATCGATGGCGCCCTGGAAGCTCGGGAACACATAGAAGGTGCCGTCGCCGGTCAGGCAATCGACGCCCGGCAGCTTGTTGAGAGCCTCTACCAGCCAGTCGTGGCGCTCCTTGAAGGCCTTGACCATCTCGCCCACGCAATCCTGCGGGCCGTCCAGGGCAGCTTGCGCGGCGGCCTGGGAGATGGACGCCGGATTGGAGGTGCTCTGGGACTGGATCTTCTTCATGGCGCCGATGATCTTCGCCGGGCCTGCCGCGTAACCGATACGCCAGCCTGTCATCGAGTAGGCCTTGGACACACCGTTCAGCACGAAGGTGCGGTCGTACAGCTCCGGCGTCGCGTTGAGGATGTTGCAGAACGGCTTGCCGGTCCACAGGATCGGCTCGTACATGTCATCGGTGGCGATCATGATGTTCGGGTGCTTCTTCAGCACCTCGCCAATCGCCTGCAGCTCTTCCAGGGTGTAGGCCATGCCGCTGGGGTTGGACGGGCTGTTGATCACGAACAGACGGGTGCGCTCGGTGATGGCGTTTTCCAGCTGTTCCGGGGTGATCTTGAAGCGGGTGTCAGCGGTGGTTTCGATGATCACCGGCTTGCCTTCGGCGACCAGCACCATGTCCGGGTAGGAAACCCAATAGGGCGCCGGGATGATGGCTTCGTCACCCTTGTTCAGGGTGGCCAGGGCAAGGTTGAAAAAGCTCTGTTTGCCACCACTGCTTACCAGAATCTGGTTAGCTTCGTATTCCAGGCCGTTGTCTCGCTTGAACTTCGCAATGATCGCCTTCTTCAGAGCGGGCGTACCATCCACGGCAGTGTATTTGGTCTGGCCGTTGTTAATGGCCTCAATGGCTGCCTGTTTGATGTGCTGGGGAGTATCGAAGTCCGGTTCGCCGGCACCCAGGCCGATAATGTCCTGGCCTGCAGCGCGCAGTTCGGCTGCTTTATTGGTTACAGCGAGGGTGGGAGAGGGCTTGATTGCCTGTACTCGGCTGGAAAGTTGAAGGTCCAAACTTGCGCTCCTTAAAGCTGCGTCTGATAGGGCTGCGACCGCCGGGTGCCAGAGCTGCTGGCTGTTTGTCGCCCAGCCGTCGATCGCAGTGATGGTACCATGAAGCCAGCGTAACGATAAATTTCTCTGTAAACTGCCATGATTGAAATTCCGAACCCTTCACCGGAGGTTGTCCGCCGCTTATGGCCACTTCAGAAACCGGCGCGCTGATGAAAGACGGTGCGTTCAAGGTCGATTCACCCTTCCAGCCGGCTGGTGATCAGCCCAAGGCCATCGCAGGCCTGGTGGACGGTATCCAGTCCGGCCTTGCCCATCAGACGCTGTTGGGGGTAACGGGTTCGGGCAAGACCTTCACCATTGCCAATGTCATTCAGCAGGTGCAGCGGCCCACCATCATCATGGCCCACAACAAGACGCTGGCAGCGCAGCTGTACGGGGAATTCCGCGAGTTCTTCCC
>JAEPMM010000436.1 GCA_017643965.1 Marinobacter sp. | reverse complement strand
GTTAATTGCTCCGCCGGCAATGCCCGTAACTGGTCCGGAGTCTCTATCCTGTCCAGTAGCGGCGTATGGGGCCGCTGGGGCGGGATTTCCTTGAAAATATATGTGTCCTGCATCTGCTCGGGTCTATTCCGGTCTGTGTGTGGCTATTCAGAGAATGATAGTGTGCGCTTCCGGCACTGGATCAATCAATGGGTGCGGGCAACGACATAATCCGCAATGGCCCGCAAGGGATCTGCCTCGGAGCCGAAACCGGCGAGGCTGTCGTGGGCCAGTTTTTTCTGTTGCGCCAGGTGATTCCGCGCACCCTCAATGCCGAGGAGTGCCGGAAAGGTCGGCTTGCCGCGGGCAACGTCGGAGCCCTGGGGCTTGCCGATGACCGAGGTGTCCCCCTCGACGTCCAGCAGGTCGTCCTGGACCTGGAACGCCAGCCCGAGTGCTCGGGCATACTGGCCCAGATCGGCCAGCTGCTGTTCTGTTATCTGCGCCGCTGTCATTGCGCCCATGCGCACGCTGGCTTCAATCAGCGCGCCGGTCTTGTGGCGATGCATGGTTTCCAGTTCGGTGATGGACAGAGCCTTGCCCACCGACGCGAGATCAATGGCCTGGCCGCCCACCATGCCGCGATGGCCACTTGCCCGGGCGAGTTCGCGAACCATCGACAGTCGCACGGTGTCATTCAGACCCGGTGCCGCCGCCAGCCAGTCGAAGGCCATGGCCTGCAGGGCGTCGCCGGCGAGGATGGCGGTGGCTTCATCAAACGCGATGTGAGCTGTCGGGCAGCCGCGACGCAATTCGTCATTATCCATCGCCGGCAGATCGTCATGAATCAGTGAGTACGCGTGGATCAGCTCCAGTGCGCAGGCCGGAACCAGTGCATTCTCCGCGGGTTCACCCACCGACGCTGCCGCCGCGAGGCACAACGCCGGGCGAATGCGTTTGCCGCCGCCCAGCACGCCATACCGCATGGCCTGCTGCAGCCGGTCAGACGGATGGCCGTCAGCCTCGATTCGCCGGTCCAGCTCTGCATCGACCCGTGCGCGGGCGGTTTCCAGAAAGCTTTCCGCAAGGAAGGGCTGTGCGGTCATCAGGCAGGGTCATCCGGTGAGAACGGTCGGGTCTCGAGGGTGCCATCGCTGTTCTGAACCAGCTGTTCAACCCGCTGCTCAGCGGATCTGAGCGCCTGCTGACATTCGCGGGTCAGCTTCACGCCGCGCTCGAATGCCGCCAGTGACTGCTCGAGTGAGAGTTCACCCTGCTCGAGGTCGCGAACCAGTTTTTCCAGCTCATCAAGGGATTTTTCAAAGTCGGCGATGGATGTTGCGCCTTGTTCACCGGCCATCAGGGCCTCCGGTTGCTTCGCGAGTTTCCGCGAGATTATAACAAAGGTTAGGCGCTATCGCTGCCAACAGAACTGACGTTGTTCGCCGGCCTTGCCCATCGGCAGCCAACTTTGTTCGGTGACGCGGACTTCCCCGCTGCGGCTGACTGACACAACCGTGGTGGCACGGGTGCCATAATCGCTGCCGACGATGAACGGGGAAGACAGAAAGCGTTCAGTCTCCAGCCCCACGCCGGTATCCGGCAGGTCCCGGTCCGGCGCCGGAGTGGTGTCTTTCAGCAACGGGATCAGCGCCTGGTGCAGGCCCTCGGCTGCGCCGGCGGGTGTCGCCGCCAGGGTATCCGCCACGGCATTGCGCAATCTGAGCAGTTTCGGCCACGGGCTCTGCAGCAGGTGATTGCTGAGTCCATAGGTGCCGCGGTGCAGGTGACGGCCGGGGTGGGCGTCGCGATTACTGAAATACCAGCCACCGTCAGCGTTCAGGCGGATCAGGTTGAACCCGGAATAGTCTGCCTGCTGTTCTGTCAGTTGCTGCTGAAGCTGATGTTCTGACTCGCACAGTGCCCGCAGCGGCAGCTCGCCGCGACTGATCCGGCCGGTTTCGGCGCTGCCCTCGCGCACGTTGGTGACGGCGGCTATCTCGCCGCATGGGGTGACCGCCAGCCAGGTGCCGCCGGAAAGCAGGTCGCGGCCCGCCAGTACCGGTGGCGTGTCGCCGCTCGGCCACCAGGCCATTGCCGCGGTGGGTCGACGGAAAAACTCGTCGCGGTTGGCGGCAACCACCAAGGGATAGTCCGGATGTTGTCCCACGGAAAAGGCAATCAGGCACATAGGTCTCGGGGCGCTCTCATAATGATCTCGGCTGCGTCGGTGTGTATCATACCAGCCTCACTAATTGTCCGGGTGTGACGGTAGCATGACCCTGTTGAGTGTAATTGGCCTGTATCTCGCACTGGGTGCGTTCGCCGGAACCCTGGCCGGGCTATTCGGAATAGGCGGTGGCCTGGTGATCGTGCCGGTGCTGATTTTCAGTTTCGGGCTTCAGGGTATCAGTTCCGAGGTGGCGGCCCATATGGCAGTGGGCACCTCTCTGGCCACCATTGTGTTTACGTCGCTCAGCTCGATCCGGTCTCACCACTTGCACGCCGCGGTGCGCTGGGACATCTTCAGGCCCATGACCGGTGGCATCATTGTCGGCGCTCTGGTGGGCGCCTGGACAGCCTCCCTGCTCAGCGGCCCGGCACTGGAACTTGTGATCGGTGTGTTTGTCATTGTGGTGGCCATCAAGATGATTCTTGAGGTCAATCCGAAACCCGGGCGCATGGTGCCGGGTGCGACCGGTCTGAGTATTGCCGGTGGCGGGATCGGCTGGGCTTC
>JAEPMM010000016.1 GCA_017643965.1 Marinobacter sp. | reverse complement strand
CGCCAGCGTGGTCAGCCAGGCTCGCTGGCGGATGCGCGCCCGGGCAATGTCGAAGGCCTTTTCCGAGACCTCGGCGAAAAAACGCCGGTCGTGGGGTTGGTGGTTGAAGGCCTGCACCGTTTTAATCTGGGTCAGGTTCTCGCCGACGTAGCTGCCGACATCCGCCACCCGGTCCTGACTCAGGCGCGACAGTTGCCGCACCCGCCGGCCGAAAAACAGGATCGGTGCAATCACCAGCGGGAAGCCCAGCAGGATAATACTGGCCAGCTTGGCGTTGGTGATGAACAGCAGCAGCAGACCACCGACCAGCATCAGCGTGTTGCGCAGGGCAATGGACACGGTGGAGCCGATCACTGATTGCAGCACGGTGGTGTCTGCGGTAAACCGCGACTGGATCTCCAGCGCCCGGTTCTGTTCAAAGAAACCGGGGTGCAGATCAATCAGATGGTTGAACACCTTCTTGCGAATGTCCGCCACCACCCGTTCACCAATCCAGGACACCAGATAAAAGCGGGCAAAGGAGCCAAAAGCCAGCCCCAGCACCAGCACGAAAAACAGCCCGATGGCCTTCGCCAGATTCTCCGGTGACTCGGTGGCTAATCCCTGATCCACCAGGATGCGTAAACCCTGCCCCAGTCCCAGGGTTATGCCGGCGGTGAACACCAGCGCGACCAGAGCGCCGGCGACGGCTCTGCGATAGGGGCTGATAAACTCGACGACCAGTTTCAGGGCCTTGCGATGGCGGGTTTTAATGATGTGCCTCCTGGGTGTGGGCTGCTGTAAACTCTGGCAGCTATACGTTATCAAAGCTCCCGGAGACCTATCTTACCCCGGGGAAGAGCGCACGTGGGCGGTATCGCCCACGTGCGCTCACTAACTTTGGAGTTACCTGCAACCGTGCAATCTTACGCCGACAACGACTACCCCACCGACCACAAACCGGACTGGAAAGTGATCTCCGGCCTGTGGCCCTATCTGGCGGAATTCCGCGGCCGGGTTGTGCTGGCGCTGGCCTTGTTGGTGCTGGCCAAGCTGGCCACGGTGGCTACGCCCGTTGCCTTGAAATACATCGTCGACTACCTCGACCAGAACCGCGGCGCCGACATGCTGCTGTGGATTCCGTTGGTGCTGGTGGTCGGTTACGGTTCGCTGCGTTTCGGCGCCACCCTGTTCAGTGAGCTGCGGGATGCGGTGTTTGCACGGGTGGCGGAGCGGGCCATGCGGCGGGTGTCGTTGCGGATCTTCGAGCATCTGCATCAGCGCGAACTGGGCTTCCACCTGGACCGCAAAACCGGGGGGCTGGCGCGGGACATCGAACGTGGCACCAACGGAATCAGTTTTCTGCTGCGCTTTACCCTGTTCAACATCGTGCCCACCATTCTGGAAATCCTGTTGGTGGCCGGCATTCTGCTGGTGGTGTTCAACGTCGGCTACGTGCTGGCCATTCTGGTCGCGGTGGTGGTTTACGTGGTGTTCTCGATCAGGATTACCGAGTGGCGTACCAAGTTCGTACGGGAAGCCAACGCCCGCGACAACCAGTCCAATTCGCGGGCCATCGACAGCCTGCTGAACTACGAGACGGTGAAGTACTTCAACAACGAACGCTACGAAGCGCAGCTGTACGACCAGAACTTGGACGACTGGGAACAGGCGCGGCTGAAGAACCGCCTGTCACTGGCCACCCTGAACGCCGGCCAGGCGCTGATTATCGGTGTGGCGATGATTGTGATCATGGCCATGGCGGTGGGCGAAGTGGCCAGTGGCGAGATCACCCTGGGCGACTTCACCATGATCAACGCCTACCTGCTGCAGCTGTTCATTCCCCTCAATGCCCTGGGATTTGTCTACCGGGAGATCCGCCAGGCGCTGGTGAACGTGGAGCGGCTGTTCAAACTGTTGGGGGACGAGCCGGCGATTCAGGACGCGGCGGGGGCGACGGAACTGGTTGTGGCGAGCGCCGAGGTGCAGTTTGACCACATCCACTTTGCCTACCGCCCGGACCGCCCGATCCTGCAGGATGTGAATTTCTCCATACCCGCCGGCCACACGGTGGCGGTGGTGGGCGCCAGCGGTGCCGGTAAATCCACCCTCGCCCGCCTGCTGTTCCGCTTTTACGATGTGGATCAGGGTTCGATCCGCATAGACGGTCAGGACATTCGCCAGGTGACCCAGGCCAGCCTGCGCTCTGTGATCGGGGTGGTACCCCAGGACACGGTGCTGTTCAACGACACCCTGTACCGCAATCTGGCCTATGGCAACCCGGCGGCTAGCGAGGAACAGGTGCATCGGGCCGCGCGCATGGCGCACCTCGAAGACTTTATCCACAGCCTGCCGGACGGCTACGCCACCAAAGTGGGTGAGCGCGGTCTGAAACTGTCCGGTGGCGAGAAACAGCGGGTGGCCATTGCCCGGGTGATTCTCAAGAACCCGCCGCTGCTGATTCTGGATGAGGCCACCTCGTCGCTGGATTCGTTGTCGGAACAGGCAATTCTGGGCGCGCTCAAGGAAGTCAGCCAGCAGCGCACCACGCTGGTCATCGCCCACCGGCTGTCCACCATCCGTGATGCCAATACCATTCTGGTGATGGACGGCGGCCGCATCGTCGAGAGCGGCAGCCACAACGAGTTGCTGGCCGCTGGTGGCCACTACGCTCATCTTTGGGAGCAGCAGCACAGGAGTGAGGATAACTCCCAGTTGAGCCAGTGAGGGGAGGGCCTTGCCAAAACCGTGCGGAGCCATGGATGGCGGAGCCCGAGCGTCACAGGGATGTGCCGGAGGAGCGTGTTTTGGCAAGGCCCTCCCCTCACTGGCGTCCCGGAGACTCGTTATCCACAAGCCGGAGCGCCAGCCCCGAGGCCCGCACTACTTGCTGCGCCACAGCGTCTTTCAGTACCTGGGTGTCGCCGGTGATCAGGCTGAACCAGTTCCTGGCGCGGGTAATGCCGGTGTAGATCAGTTCCTTGGTCAGTACCGGGCTGAGCCGGTCCGGCAAGACCAGGCAGGTGTGGTTGAACTCCGATCCCTGGGATTTGTGCACGGTCATGGCGTACACGGTTTCCAGTTGTTGCAGTCGGCTGGGGGAAATCCAGCGGATGCCGCCGGCGCTGTCACTGTTGGGGAAAGCCACCCGCAAGGTGTCTTTCGGCGTACCGGACTCGTCGCGGTCCCAGGGCACCTTGAAGGTAATGCCGATATCCCCGTTCATCAGGCCCAGATTGTAATCGTTGCCGGTGACCAGCACCGGCCGGCCGGGGTACCAGCCCTCGGCTCGCGGAATCAATTTCTCCGTCAATAGTCGCCGCGCGATCCGCTCGTTCAGGCCTTCCACGCCCCAGGGGCCTTTGCGCAGGGCGCAGAGAATCTGGAAGTCGTTGAACGCCTCGAGCACCGCCAGCGCCAGGGCATCCCAGTCTTCCCGGGGGCTGTCCGGGGTCAGCGGGTGGTTGTGCATGCGCTCAAGGTAGTGCCGGTAGCCGACCGGTGGCAGCAGTTCACCGGCGTGCACTACCCGACCTCGCCCGGCGTTGCGGAAGCGGTCCGGGCTGCCGCCGATGGCGTGCTGGCAGATCTGCTCCAGGGTGGCTTCGGCATCGGGCCTAGCGGCGTGGCCGTTGAGCCAGATCACATCGTCGAAGGCGCCGTCGCGGATCTGTCGCAGCATGGGGGTGTCCAGCGAACGGGTGTTGACCGCTTCCGCCAGGGCGCGAATGCCGCTGTCGGATTGGAAACGGTAACTCTTGCGCAACATGGCGACGGCCTGGTCCATGGCCTGGCCGTGGGGGTCGATCAGGGTTTCGGGCACCCGGTCACCGGTGATGGCGGTCAGCCACTGCGCGGTGTCCGGCACATAGTGGCCGGCAAGCGCGCGCTGGCACAGTTCGCCCAGCACAGCACCGGCATCCACCGAGGCCAACTGGTCCTTGTCGCCCAGCAGGATAAGCTGGGCGCTGGCGGGCAGGGCGTCGAACACCGAGGCCATCAGGTCGACATCCACCATGGAGGCTTCGTCGATCACCAGGATATCCACCGGCAGCGGGTTGTCCCGGTTGTGGCGGAATTTGCGGGTATCCGGCCGGCTGCCGAGCAGGCGGTGCAGGGTGGTGACCCGGGTGGGAATGTCCGTCAGCTGCACCCGACCCGGCAGGTCTGCCAGTGGCAAGCGGCTGACGGCACCGCCAATGGATTCGTTCAGGCGCGCCGCGGCCTTGCCGGTGGGCGCCGCCAGCCGAATCCGCATTTTGCGCCCGGCCCGCTTCGGCGTTTCTCCGGCCACCGCCTGCAGTGCGGCCAGCAGATTCACCACGGTGGTGGTTTTGCCGGTCCCGGGTCCGCCGGTGATGACGGCGAAACGATTGCGGGCCGCCAGGGCACAGGCCAGCTTCTGGTAATCCACCCCATCGGTGGTGCGGAACAGCGGACCGAGGGCGGCGGCCAGGGTACGCGCCGGCGCGGACTGGGGATCGGCCAGAGCCGAGGGCTGTAGCAGCCGCTGGCGGATGCCGTCGGCAATGCGCTGCTCATAGCGCCAGAAGCGGCGCAGATAGAGCCGGCTGTCGTTGAGCACCAGTGGCGTGGTCAGTGAGCCATCACTTACCGCCATAGAGCTGCCGAGGGCCAGCTGACAGTCTGAGAGTGTGACGCGGGCGAGGACATCAGCGGGTTTCAGCCGGCTCAGCTCCGCCGCCTCCGTGTCGCTGATCAGGTTGCGCGCCGGGTCTTCCGGTGGCAGTGACAGGGTGTTGCCGGCATCCGCCAGCAGGCTGGTCAGATCCACGCAGACGTGGCCCCGCCCCACCTGGTGGGAGGTCAGTGCCGCCAGCAGCAACACCAGCGGGCCGGGACGGTCGCCCTGCTCCTCCGACAGTTCGCGGATCAGCCGCGCAAATCCCACGTCCAGCGGGCGAATCCATTCCGCCTGTTGCCATTGCAGCAGCAGAGCTTCGGTGGTGTCCAGGCTGGTGAGCGGGCGGCCATCGGCCATGGCTTCGGTGCTTTCGCCCAGATCCAGGGCGATCTGCTGATCGTTGTGTCCGGGGCGGGAACGGTTGCGGCTCATGGCGTCACCTCCCCGCTGTCGCCATCAAACAATGCATCCAGTCGGTCCATCAGTGCCCGCGGTGGTTTGTCGGTAAACGCGCCGCCGCTGGCGGAGTCGACCCCACGCAGGAACAGGTACACCGCTCCGCCGATGTGACGGTCGTAGTCGTAATCCGGCAACCGTGCTTTCAGCAAGCGGTGCAGCGCCAGCAGGTACAGCACGTACTGCAGATCGTAGCGTTTCTCCAGAATGGCATCCCCCATGGCCTGATCGGTGTAGGCGCTGTCGTCCTCGCCGAGGGTATTGGATTTGTAGTCGAGCACGTAGTACTGGCCCTGGTGTTCGAACACCAGATCGATAAAGCCTTTGATCATGCCGTTGAAACGGTTTTCCTCCACCTGCGGCCGGTCGGCGCCGTTCAGGGCGTGGCGGGTGACCAGCCGGTCGAGGGTGCGGATACTGACGTTGCGGCTTTCAAACCAGAACTCCAGTTCCGGGCGCAGGGTGGTCAGGGCCGACAGGCTGACGGCGGCGTCGCCGGCCCGGTCCAGCCGCAGCGGGCGGGCGATCAGCGCCAGCAGCCACTGCTCCAGCGGTGCCACCCAGTCGTTCCAGCCGCGGGTGCTGCAGCGCCGGATAAGCTGTTCCCGCAACGTGGCTGGGTTCTCCAGCACGCGCTGGAAGCCCTGCTGGGTGCACCATTCCAGCAAGTCATGCAGGAAGGTGCCGGGGCCGGCGCCTCTCGGAAAGTGATGGTGGTTGCGGGTGGCCGACGCCGGGGCGGTGTCGTCGTCGGCCTCGCCCTGGCTGCTTTCTTCCAGCAGGTTCTGGGTCTGGGCGTCTTCCACCTCACCGCTGAAGGCAATGCCGGTACCGGCGCGGCCGCTGTATTCGATGGAGGAGTAACTGGCAATCCACCAGTCTTCCCTGGCCTCACGGGTGGATTGCAGCGCCGGCCCCAGGGCATCCGGTGCCGGTGGCGTGTACTGGGTCGCCTCCGCCTGCGGCAGCGGGGTGACGGCGATGTTCGCCCGGCCCTCGGCCAACTGGTTCAGGCAGTCGGTGATCCGGCTGCCGCCGTCACCCCCGATCAGGTAGCCCAGGCCACTGTGCTGCCAGTCCTCGAGCGCCGCCGCGCCGACCCAGGTGGCGAAGCGGGCGCGGGTCAGGGCCACGTAGAGTTTGCGGATGTCCTCGCCCAGGCGTTCCCGGTCCGCCCGGGCGACATCTTCCGGGCTCGGGTCGAACACGGTGACCGGTTGGCCCTGGCCATCGTGGTAGCGCACGAAGGCCTGTTTTTCGTTCTGGGCGCGAAAGGCGGTGCCAAAGGGCAGGAACACCAACGGGTATTCCAGACCCTTGGATTTGTGCACGGTAATCACCTTGACCAGCCCGGCGTCGCTTTCCAGGCGCAGGGTGCGGTGTTCGTCTTCCTCGTCGGCCGCGCGCAGAATCTGGGTGTAGTGGTGCACCAGCGCGTGTTCGCCGTCCAGCTGCAGGCTGTCCTGCTGCAACAGTTCGGCAATGTGCAGCATGTCGGTCAGCCGGCGTTCACCGTCGGCCCGTTGCAGCAAGCGCCCGGGCACCTCGAAATCCATCAGGAAGCTGCGCAGCATCGGCAGTACACCCTGTTTCTGCCACTGCTGCTGGTAGCCCATGAAGCGCTCGATTTCCCGCTCCAGGGCGAGTTCGTCGGTGAGCAGCGCATTCAGCGCCTGCCAGCTCTGCCCCAGCGTCGGCGTCGCCAGCGCGGCCCGGGTATAGGCCAGCTGGCGCGGCTCGGCAAAGGCCCGCAGCCAGCACAGCATTTCCCGGGCTTCCCGTGAGGTCAGCACGGAATCCCGGTCAGACAGATACACACTCTTGATGCGCCGGCGTGCCAGGGCGTCACGCACGGCGGCGGCCTCGTTGCGGTTGTTGACCAGCACGGCGATGTCCTGCGGGGCAACCGCCTGCAGATCATCGGCCTGCTCGGCCGACGCAAAACCGGCCTGCTGTGCCTGCCCCAGGGTCAGCAGGCGGGCGATCTCACTGGCGCAGCTGTCGGCCACCTCGGCGGTGGCGTGGCCTTTGGCAAGGGCTTTCGGTTTGCCGCTGCCTGCGGATTCATGATCAGACTCGGGGTCTGATTCGAGAGCCCAGAACGTCAGGCTGGGTTGCACCTGGCCCTCCACCGACCACAACCGTCGGGTGCCGTTGGCCGCCACGCCCTGGAAGGGTAACGGTGAGGTGTCGCCCTTGCCGAACAGGAACGCGCCGTCGCTGCTGTGCTGATCGCTGTGTTCGAACACCCGGTTGACGGCCGCGACCATGGGCTCGGCAGAGCGGAAGTTGGTGCCCAGGGTCCAGGTGCGTTCCTGCACGCCCAGGCGGGCCTGCAGGTAGGTGTGGATGTCCGCGCCGCGGAAGCCGTAGATGGCCTGTTTGGGGTCACCGATCATCAGCAGGCAGGTGGCCGGATCGCTGCCCGCCACGTTGTAGATGCGGTCGAAGATGCGGTACTGCACCGGGTCGGTGTCCTGGAATTCATCGATCAGTGCTACCGGAAACTGGCGGCGGATGGTGGCGGCCAGTTGGTCGCCGCGGGGACCGTGCAAGGCGTCGTCGAGCCGGGTGAGCAGGTCGTCGAAGCCCATTTCCGAGCGCCGCTGTTTCTCCGCTTCCAGCCGGGCCGCCATCCAGTGGCTGGCGTGGCGCAGGATGTCGGACTTGGCGCTGGGCGGGTTGAGGCTGAATTCCAGCAGCGCGCCGATGGCGTCGAACGCCGGGTGATGGGGCGCCGGGTCCTCGCCCTTGAGGATGTTGTCGAGGCCGTGGGGGGTCTGGTTCTTGAATCCGGCCTTATCGAGGCCTTGCGGCAGCAGCTCATCGGAGTCGGCCCAGGCGATCAGGGTGTCCCAGCTGGCGACCATGGCTTTCTTGCTGCCTCCGTGCAGCCGCCGGGCTTTCTGCAGGTCATCCAGCAGCGCCAGCACCTCGTGCTGCCAGTCCGCCCAGGGTTGGGCTTTCAGCGCGCGGGAGCGTTCCAGACGCTGGTTCACCACCCGGTCGATGGCCTGCTGCACGTTGTCCGGCGGGGTGCCGAGGCTGTCCGGGTCGTCCATCAGGTTGCGCGTCGCCTGGCGCAGATCGGCCGGGGTTTTCCAGTGGCTCAGGGCTTCGTCCATCAGCGCCGCCGGCAGCGGGTACACAAAGGTGCGCCAGTAATCGCGGGCGACGTCGTCCAGCAGTTCGCTCTGGTCGGTCTCCAGGGTGAGCTTGAACAGGCTGCCACTGTCGAAGGCGTGTTCACTGAGCATGCGATTGCAGAAGCCGTGGATGGTGGACACCGCTGCCTCGTCCATCCACTCTGCCGCCAGCAGCAACTGCTTGCGACAGGCCGGCCAGCTGGCCGGGTCCGGGTAGCTGTGATCCCGTAGCCGGTGGATCAGGGCGGTTTCTGCCGACGGCGCCAGGCTGTCGGCGGCGTCCGAGAACACCTCGGCGGCCTGGGTCAGCCGGGTGCGGATGCGGTCCCGCAGTTCCTTGGTGGCCGCGTCGGTAAAGGTCACCACCAGCAGATTGGGCGGCAGCAGGTTGTGCAGCGGGCTGTCGTCCGTCTGGCCGTGACCCAGCACCAGGCGCACGTACAGAATGGCGATGGTGAAGGTTTTGCCGGTGCCGGCACTGGCTTCGATCAGTGCACTGCCGTTCAGGGGCAGCGCCAGCGGGTCCAGATTGGGATTGCGGTTGGTCATGCCTCACCCCCGATCTGTTCCGCCGCGGACTTGCCCTGCTCTGCTTCCCACAGTGGCACGTAGAGTTCGTGCAGCAAGGCCTCGAATTCGCCGCTGGCCAGCAACAACTCGGGGGTTTCGAAGGCACCGAGCAGGTAGCCGGTGTCCCGTTCCAGGGCGTTGCTGTAGGCCTGTTCCGCATCGCGGATGGCGCGCTCGTGATCGCCGACGAGTTTCTTGCTCTGGTAAAAACTGTAGATCCAGGCGAAGCCGGCCTCACAGTGAATCGGCAAGGTCCGGGTGGTGGCGTCCATCCAGCGGCTCAGGATCGCCTCGAAGCGAGGCCGCGCCTGCTCCGGTGGCATCGCGGCAAAATGGAAGCGGCGCCCTTCTTCCTTGCCCAGGATCAGGGTTTCAAACGGCTGCCCGCTGAGCTGGCCGGCCAGGTGAATCAGCCAGTCCCGCATCAGGTTGGCGTAGCGTACTTTCCTGCTGTAACCGCCACCGGTGAGTAGGCTCGAGCTGGCCACCACCAGCCGGCACAGCTGGCCCTCGCGATTGCTGCGCAGGCCGTCGATGAGATCCGCCACCGCCACAGAGCCCAGGGCGTTGTCATAGTGGTAGTCAAAGGGCAAAGGCTCGGCGACGGCTTCCGGCCAGTCTTCGAGTGCGCTCTGATAGCGTTCGAACAGATCCGGCAGGCGCCCGGACAGCTCGGTGCGCAGCCGGTGCTCGGTCACCCCCATGCCGAGATCGCCGCGGCGCGCCATGCGATCGAGGGTACTTTCCAGGCGCTGAACCAGCTCCTCCCCGGAGCCGGACTTGAGCAGCGCTTGCTGGATCAGTTCGTTGTCCAGCCGCCAGCGGTCGAGGCCGTTCAGGTCGAAATTCTCGTTGTCGGTGTCGTCGTCTGCCACCTCGTCAAAGCGAACCTGCAGGCGGCGCTGGTAGAAGGTGTCGATGGGCTTCTTCAGGAAACCGGCCAGATCGTTCAGGCTGATGGGTTCTTCCGGGGTCTGGAACGGCAGTGCCTGCCGGTCCTGCGCCAGGGTGTCCACCCCGTGGGCACTGCGCCATTCCCGCTCATAGGTGAACAGGCTGCGGGCCTGCAGCACCTCGGCCAGTGGCCGGGGTGGGCTGTGTTCGCCCGGCGCCAGGCCGTTGGCCTGCGGGAAGTAGTCGCGGCTGAACGGTTGCAGCGGGTGCCGGGTGGTCAGCGTCCGGGTCGCGGATGCCGCGGGCGCGTCGGCCACGGCCCACAGGCTGTCGAGATGGTCCTGCAGCTGGCCCACCAGCACCGACGGCGGGCGCTCGGAGTCGTCGCGGATGCTGCGGCCGACCCAGCTGATGTATAGCTGCTCCCGCGCCGACAGCAGCGCTTCCAGAAACAGGTAGCGGTCGTCTTCCCGGCGCGAGCGATCCCCCGGGCGGACATCCTGGGCCATCAGGTCAAAGTCCACCGGCGGCCGCGAGCGGGGGTAGTCGCCGTCGTTCATGCCCAGCAGGCACACCCGGCGAAAGGGAATGGCACGCATCGGCATCAGCGTGGCGAAGTTGACCTTGCCGGCGAGGAAACGCTGGTTCAGGCCGCCTTCGTCGAGGCCATCCAGCAGCACATCCTTGACGATGTTGAGCGGCAGCGGCTGGGCGTCCAGCCCGGCGGCGTGGGCGTCTTCCAGCCACTGTTCCAGCTGGCGGCGGAAGCGGTTGAGCAGCAACAGGTCACTGCCCTCAACCTTGTGGAAAAACTGGCCGAGCATGGCGGAGAACAGGGCTTCCCAGTCAGCGGGTGTACGGGTGCTTTGCAGGGCCTGCCACAGGGCTTCCAGCTGGTAAACGAATTCATTCAGGCGCCCGGCCAGGCCGGCCTGCAGACCGCCGATCTCACCGTAAGGTTCCACCTCCGCCCAGGGCTCGTCCGTGCCCATGCCGTAACCCAGCAGCATCGCCCGCAGGCCGGACTGCCAGGTGTTGCGGTTCAGCTCCGCCGGCAACTCGAGGCTGGCCCGGTGCTGACCGTGCAGGCCCCAGCGGATATTCGCCCCCTCCACCCAGCGCCGGGCCTGGGGAATCTCGTCTTCGCGGATGCCGAAACGGTCGCGGATGCCGGGCACCTCCAGCAGGCTGAGGATCTCGCTCACAGCGAAGCGGCTGCGGGGCAGCGACATCAGGGTTTCCAGGGCTATCAGTACCGGCTCGTGGTGGCGCTGGCCCTGGTCGGAAATGGTGAACGGAATGTGGCGTTTGGTGCCGGCGGCATGAAGGCCGAACACCGCCTGGATATGGGGCGCGTAAATATTGATGTCCGGCACCATGACGATGACGTCCCGCGGCCGCAGCTCGGGGTCGGCGTTGAACGCCGCCAGCAGCTGGTCATGCAGGATCTCCACTTCCCGCTGCGGACCGTGGGCGTCGTGGAATACCAGTGAGTGGTCGTGGCGCGGATCCAGCCGGCGCTGCTGCGCGCGGATCTCCTGCAGCGGCGTCAGGTTGTGAATGTCGTTCTGCAGCTGGTGCAGCAGGCAGGGGGATTGCGGGTCGCCGTGATCCGTGAAGATGTCGATCTTCCGGTCCGGGGTCTGGAAATTGGCGCGGTAGTCGTCCGGGTTGTCGAACTCATCCAGCAGGCGGATGTAGTCGCGGCCCTGTTTACCCCAGGCCGCCAGCAGCGGGTTGGCGTGCTGGTGCAGCTGGTCCGCATCGTCAATCCGCGACAACACCGGATGGACCGCGCCCCGCTTGCGCTCGGCCTTGAGCAGTTCGCGGTCGCTGATGATGTCGGCCCAGTAGTATTGGCAGGGATTGTGAACACAGAGCACCACCTGGCTGAAGCGGCTGAGCACGTACAGGGCTTCCAGCGCCTGCCGCGGCAACGACGACACCCCGAACACCACGATGCGTTGCGGCAGCCGCGCGGGATTGGCCGGGCTGCTGATGCGCTGGACCTGCGCCATGAATCGGGTGTGAATCTGCGACCTGCTGGTGTCGGCGGCCTCGCCCACGTCGGCCACCAGCTTGCGCCAGAGCAGGGGCTGCCAGCGGGTTTCCGGATCCAGCGCCTTGTCCTCGCCGCGGGCGGTGATGGTCACATCCCTGCCCTGTTCCCAGGCCGCCAGCCAGTCGGCGCGGAACACCTGGTACTGGTCGAACAGATCGGCGACTTTCTCGGCCAGCTGGAAGTTGCGCAGATCGGTATCGCTGCCATCGAGAAACCGCGCCAACGGCGTGAACGCCTCATCCTGCCCGACCAGCGCCGGCAACAGGCGGTACAGTCGCCACACCAGCCGGCGCTTGTCGAAGGGGGACTGCTCCGGTACGTCGCCGTCGGGCAGCACCGCACGGTAGGCCTGCCAGATAAACCGTGCCGGGAACAGGAAGTCCATGCCGGCGGCAATGCCCAGACCGCCTTCCACGCCATCCTCGGTACGCGTCTCCGCCAGCGCCAGCTTCAGCCACTGGGCGATGCCGTTGCTCTGCACCAGAAAGGTTTCGCTCTGCAGCGGTGGCATCGGGTTCTGGCGGCAGATGTACACCACCGCCCGGCGCAGATCTTCCAGGTGGTTGGCGTGAATGGCGTGGAAGCCGGGTTCGATGGCGGCGGGTGCAGGGGTGGACGGAGCGGCCATGGGGTTCCTTGTCGGGTGTTCGGTTCGTGCCTGAGGTCACAGGTTACCGCATGTGACCTCAGATGCGGACACTCAGCAACGTCTGATTATAGGAAAGTCATGGCCAGAATGGTGCTTCGCGGCGACAAAGGGTGTCGCCGTGGTGGGTACGGGGCAAATACGGAGGGCGGAAGGCAGGAAAGCAAGTGCTAGAGCGGCACTCGCATGGTTTCCGAACTGCTGTCCGGCATGCCGATCATCTCGTCGGTGCCGGTGGGTGGAATCACTTCGGTGTGCTCAACGTGGTAACCCTGAAAATAGTCCCGCACCGCGCAGGCACCCGTAAACATCACCGGTTTGTCGTAGGGATCGGTGAGCACGTAGCCTTCCCCGTCCAAATAAAAGCGGGCCATGTAGTAACGGCCTTCCATCGAGACGATTTCCAACAACGAGATGGCGTCGTGCTTGTGGCTTTTCAGTTGACCAGTGTCCATGTGCATCGGAAGTCTCCCGCGTGTTTGTTGTCGTAAATAAAATTACGGAACCACAGCGGAAACAGGTCAATAAACGGGCAATTATGAGCAGGATTGAATTGGTGAGGCAGGCGGTGGATGAGCAATTGGCTGATCTTTACGACCTGTTGGCAGTACGACTAATGTTCCCTCCGGGCCGGGTGGAAGTGAAAATCGAGCAGGAGATCCGGGACCTCTACACCTATCCCGAGAGGCTAGAGAGCGGTTACCGGGACGAATGGCGGGCCATAGCCACCCGCGCCCTCTTTCGCCACGCCTTTGACGATCACTGGCGCTCAGACCGGGACAACCTGGACCGCTACCTGGCCTACCTGCGGGATCAGGCCATTCCCCGCTGCATCCATGAGCACATCGGCCTGTTCCGAACCCTGGGAGAAGTGCTCGCCATTGCCCGTGCGGACAATGCCGTTGCCTTTCCTGACCCCACCCGACAGGCGCTGATGGCGCTGATCTGGCCCGAGGGGCGACGGTCCTGACGCCACCAGAAGAAGAGTGTGGAAAGAATCCGTGGTACGTCGGCACCCGTATCGATTAAAATATAACCAATGAAGGGGTAATACTATGGACCGCAACGCCATCCGTCTCCGTACCAGGGCAATACCGATATTACTCGGTGGCCTCATGGTCGCGCTGATCTGGTCAACCCAACCCCTCGCCGGCGACAAAGACGCCGACATCCGCGAAGCCATCCTCAGCCAGATCGAAGCGTTCGCCAATGAAGACAGCGAGCAGGCCTGGGCTCACGCCTCGGAAGGCATCAAACGCCGTTTTGGTTCCTCCCAGGTGTTCCTGGATATGGTGCGTGAGGCCTACCCCGCCGTGCACAGTGCCACCGCCATCGAGTTCGCCGAGCGGGTACCCCACGGCTCGTTCGAGATTCAGACGGTGAAACTGGAAGGTCCGGAGGGCAGGCGCTGGGACGCCTACTACAACATGGTACTGACCGACGGCGTGTGGAAAATTGCGGGGGTCCGGTTGCAGCCTGCCGAGTTGGGCATCTGACTATGTGAGCCTGCCCGGTCGCGTGCTAACGTAAGCCATCGCGACGCCCAACTACGTTTTCCCGGAGTGGTATGACCTCCCCATCGACGGTTCAGCGTCCCCGGACGGCGGACCTTGGCGACCCCCTGTATTACCTGAAGAACATGGACACCCTGGTGTCGTGGGTAGCCGAGCATCACGGCGACCTGCTGACCGCCGGGGAGCGGGCGGTGCTCGGCCAATTTTTCCGGCTGTCCACCGGCGCCCGGGCGCTGCTGGCCCGCATGGTGATGCGCTCCGGTGAGTGGTTCCGGGCCGACAAGCTCCGCTATCCGGAACTCGGTGTGCCGGAATCCGCTGCGCTGGCCGAACTGATGGGCGGGGGCTGGCTGGACGCCGAGCCGCTGCTGACGCTGGAGCAGCTGTTTCGCCTGTATACCCTGGGCGAATTGCGCCCGGTATTCGCTGACACCCTGCGGGCAGCCGGATGGCCCAGAGCCGTGCCCAAGGGCCAGATGCTGGAGATCCTGCAGCCCCGCTACACGGATCCGCGCCGGCTGGCGGACTGGCTGGGGGCCTCGGCCGCGCCGGTGGTCAGGTTGCAGCATATGGCGTTGTTTGACCGGGTGCGCCTGATGTTCTTCGGCAACCTTCGCCAGAGCTGGTCGGATTTTGTGCTGGTGGAGCTGGGACACCAGCGCTACGAGCCGGTGACCTTTACCCCGGATTCACGGGCTTTCCAGCACCGTCACGAAGTGGATCTGTACCTCGCCATGCACCAGTGCCGGGAATGGCTGGACCAGGGAGTGCCCGCCGCCGGGGTGTGGCCACAGCTGCCCGGGCCGTCCGACAACCCCTGGCTGGCCAGCCGCCGCAACCGGTTATTGCTGGAGCTGGGGCGACAGGCGGAACGGCAGGGTGAAAAGGAGCTGGCGTTGCAGGCGTTTGCCGCCAGCAGCCACCGGGAAGCGCGGCTGAAGCAACTGCGCCTGCTGGAGCGGATGAAGCGCCACCGCGAGGCCTGGGCTATTGCCACCGCGTGGCAGGCCCAGCCCGAGCCGCTGAACGACGCCGAAGCCCAGGGCCTGGCGCGGATTCTCAAGCGGCTGGCCGCCCGACTTCAGCAGCCCCCGCCGCCGGCTCCGCCGGCCGTGGACATCCGCGCTGACACACTGACCTTGCCGAAACCTGCGTCGGGCTCTGTGGAGTACGTGGTGACACAGCACCTGTGGCATGACGATGCCCCGGTGTATTACGTTGAGAATACCCTGATCAACGGCCTGTTCGGGCTGCTGTGCTGGCCCACCATCTTCGCGCCGATGCCGGGCGCGTTTTTCCATCCTTTCCATGTCGGCCCCGCAGACCTGACCCGGGAAGACTTTGTCCGCCGCCGCGAGGACGCTTTTGAAGAGTGTTTCGCAACCTTGCGCGATGGCCGCTACCGGCAGCGGATCCTGGAAACCCATCGAACCAGGCAGGGCATCGTCAATCCGTTCGTGATCTGGCCGGTGGTGACCGAAGCGCTGGTGGAACTGGCGCTGGAGTGCATGCCGGCGGCGGACCTCGAGTGTCTGTTCCGCCGTCTGTTGCGGAACATTCGCGAGCACCGCAGCGGCTTTCCCGATCTGATCCGGTTTCTCCCCGGTAGCACCGGGCCGGGGAAACGCTACGAGATGATTGAGGTGAAGGGGCCTGGGGACCGCCTCCAGGATCACCAGATCCGCTGGCTCGAGTTCTTTGCCGCTGAGGGTATCCCGGCCCGGGTCTGTTACGTGCGCTGGCACGACGGTGAGGCCCCGGCATGACGCTGACGGTCGCCGTCCGCACCCTCTGCGAGTTCGCCGCCCGCAAGGGCGATCTGGACTTCCGCTATACCCCGGCGCCCAGCGCCGAGGAGGGCATTGCCGGCCATCAGGCGATTCAGTCCCGCCGTGGTTACGGCTACAAAAGCGAGTATTTACTGACCGGTGAGTGTCTGGGGCTGAGGCTGTCAGGCCGCGCCGATGTCTACAACCCCCATCGCGGCCGGCTGGAGGAAATCAAGACGCACCGCGGTGATCTGTCGCGCATTCGCCAACATCAGCGGGCACTCCATCGCGCCCAGTTGCGGGCGTACGGTGCCCTGCTGTGCCGGCAGGAAGATCGCCACACCGTGGAACTGGCGCTGATCTACTACGACACCGGCAAAGACAAAGAAACCCCGGTGGTGGAAAGCGCCAGCGCCGACCAACTGTGGCAGGAACTGGAGGGCCTGTGCCGTCAGTATCGGGCCTGGGCCGAGCAGGAAGCGCACCATCGGCAACAGCGGGATGCCCTGCTCTCGCAGCTGAGGTTTCCGTTTCCGGCCTTTCGCCCGCGCCAACGCCAGCTGGCGGAGACGGTGTACAAGAATTCGGTGAAGTCCGCCACGCTGTTGCTGGAGGCGCCCACGGGTCTGGGCAAAACCCTGGGTACCCTGTTCCCGGCGTTGAAAGCGATGCCGGCAGCCGGGCAGGACCGGCTGTTTTACCTTACCTGCCGCAATACCGCACGCAGCCTGGCGATGGACGGCGTCGCCCGCTTGCGCGCAGCGCAGGCGCTGCCCCGGTGGCCGTTACGCACCCTGGAACTGGTGTCGAAAGACGACGCCTGCGAGCACCCGGACAAAGCCTGCCATGGCGAATCCTGCCCGCTGGCAAAAGGCTTTTTTGACCGGTTGCCCGATGCCCGCTCCGAGGCGGCACAGACCGAAGGCACGCTCGATCAGGCGGCTCTGGCGAAGATTGCGAGCGCTCATGACATCTGCCCCTATTTTCTGGCCCAGGAAATGGCGCGCTGGAGCGATGTGGTGGTGGGCGACGTCAACCGGCTGCTCGATCAGTCTGCCCTGCTCCACGGACTGATCCGCCAGAACAGCTGGAAGGCCAGCGTGCTGGTGGATGAGGCCCACAATCTGGTCGACCGCGGCCGCGGCATGTACTCGGTGCGGCTCGACCAGCAACGGCTGCTAGGCGTGAAGAAGACCGCCCCGAAAGCGCTGAAGCCCGCCATCGACCGTACCGCCCGGGCCTGGCAGAGCCTGATCCGTGACCACCCGAGGGATGACAACGCCCCGGTGTTTCTGGAGAGCTTGCCGGCCTCGCTGTTGGGTGCGCTGCAGGCGATGGTTTCCGGCCTGTCCGATTACCTGGCGGAGCATCCACCGGATCTGGCGCTGCAGGACATACTGTTCGAGAGTGTCGGCTTCATGAAGCTGGCGGAGGCGTTCGGTGACCATTCCCTGTGTGAATTTGCCCGCGGCGGGCGGGGTCGGGCCAGCCTGACCATCCAGAACCTGATCCCGGCGGACTTTCTGCGGGAGCGGTTTGCAGCGGCGCACTCGGTGCTGCTGTTTTCGGCGACCCTGAGCCCCGGCGTCTATTACCGGGATTTGCTCGGTCTGCCGCCGGATGCGCGCTTCACCTCGCTGCCCAGTCCGTTCAGCGCCGACCAGTTACAGGTGCAGTTCACACCGGGTATCAGCACCCGCCAGGCCCATCGCCATGCCTCACTGGCGCCCATTGCCTCGCTCATCGCCCGCCAGTTCCGCGCGCGGCCGGGGCATTATCTGGCATTTTTCAGCAGCTTCCAGTACGCCCGTGAGGTCAGTGATGCACTCGCCACCACCGCCCCGGATGTGCCCCAGCGGTCGCAACAACCGGGCATGTCGGCCCAGCAACGCCGTGACTTCCTGGCGGGGTTCCGGCAGCCCGAGGGTAGTGTGGCGTTTGCGGTGCTGGGCGGGGTGTTCAGTGAGGGCATTGATCTGCCCGGTGAGCAATTGATCGGCGCGTTTGTGGCGACCCTTGGCCTGCCGCCGTTTGATGCCTGGCATGAAATTCTGAAGGCGCGGCTGGAACAGCGTTTCGGTGCCGGCTACGACTACACCTATCAGATTCCCGGCCTGCAGAAAGTGGCCCAGGCCGCCGGCCGGGTGATCCGCACGCCGGAGGACCGGGGCGTGATCTGGCTGATCGATGACCGCTTCCTGCGCCCGGCCACTCAGGCACTGTTGCCGCGCTGGTGGTTTCAGGCGTCCGATTCGCGCTAACGGCGGCGTGCCTTCGGTCTCCCGGTGCCGGGCTCAGGGCGCGGGGTGTTCCCGCAGTGACGATTCCAGCTTCTTGGTGTCGGTGATATCCACGAGGGTGAGCACCACGCCGTCGATCACGTTGTCCAGCCGGCGGTACGGCATGATGCGGATCGAGAACCAGCGGTCGTCGTTGGTGGTGATCTGTTTCTCACTGACCGCCAGAGTGTTCAGGGTGTGCCGCGCATCTTCCTGCAGCTCGGGATAGCGCAGGCTGGTGGTCAGGTCACTGAGCGGGCGGCCGATGTCGCTCTCGCGCAGGCTGATGATGGTCGAGGCCCGTTCGGTGTAGCGCCGTACGTTGAGGTCCTGGTCCAGGAACAGCACCGCAATCTCGATGCTGTTGAGCACGTTCTGCATGTCGCTCTGGGCCAGGGCCAGGTCGTCCAGCTTGGTCTGCAGTTCGGTGTTGATGGTTTGCAGTTCTTCGTTCATCGACTGCATTTCCTCTTTCGAGGTGGTCAGCTCCTCGTTGGCGGACTGCAACTCCTCATTGGTGGACTGAAGCTCTTCGTTGGAGGCCTGCAACTCCTCCCGGGACTGTTTCGCCTGCTGCCGCAGGGTCTCGATTTCCTGCTGGTACTGCTGCAGCTGCGCGGGGTAATCGGTGTCACCGCTGGCTGCGGCCTTGCGTCGGCGGGCGCTG
>JAEPMM010000182.1 GCA_017643965.1 Marinobacter sp. | reverse complement strand
CACGTGATCTTCCTCACCCACCGAGACGCCACCGCTGGTGATGATCAGATCGGTCTCCGCTGCCGCTCGCACCAGCGTCGAGCGGGTGGCCTCACGGGTATCCCGCAGGGTCTCGCACAGCACCACGTCACAGCCGGCCTGGGCCAGCAAGCCCAGCAGGGTGAAGCGATTGGAGTTGTAGATCTTCCCGGGGTTCAGGGCGGTTCCCGGGTCCACCAGTTCGTCTCCGGTGTTCAGGATCGCCACTCTGAGGCGGCGCCACACCGGTACCCGCGGTGCCCCGAGGGACGCCAGAACGCCCATCTCCTGGGGGCGGATGCGGCTGCCCCGTGCCAGCGCAACGTCACCCGCGCGCAGGTCCTGGCCGCGGCGCCGGATATTCTGCCCGGCGCTCACCGCGGTCTGGATGACGATGCCTGCGTCGGTTACCTCGACGTGTTCCTGCATCACCACCGCGTCGGCCCCATCGGGGATTTCCGAACCGGTAAAGAGGCGAACGGCGGTTCCCGGTTCAATGGCGGCGGGTGCCTGGCCGGCGGGTATCCGGGCCGAGACCGCAAGGGCGTGGCCGGCTGCCAGGTCGCTGGCACGAACGGCGTAGCCGTCCACCCCGCTGTTGTCCGCCGGCGGGACATCCGCCGGCACATGCTGATCCTCTGCCAGAATGCGCCCGAGGCTCTCGGCCAGGGGTACGATCTCCTGGTCGGTGACCGGCTCAGCCCGATCCAGCAGCAGCGCGATGGCCTCCTCCAGCGAGGTTAACTGTTGGCCGGTCATGGTTACTTCTGCCCCCGGCCGCCAATTTTTTCATGCACGCGGTGATCAGGACTGGCGGGTTTGCCCAGCACCAGCGCCGAGAAATTACAGGGGGTGTGGCGGCTATCCAGCTGGGAACTCAGGATGCCATTCCAGCCGGTGCGGCAGGCGCCGGTGGAACCGGGCAGGCAGAAAATCACGGTGTGGTTGGCCAGCCCCCCGAACGCCCGGGACTGGACGGTGGAACTGCCAATCTCTGCCGCCGACAGCCGGCGGAATTCTTCGCCGAACCCCTCAATGGCCTTGTCCAGCAGTGGCGCCACCGCCTCCGGTGTGCTGTCGCGCTCATGAAAGCCGGTGCCGCCGGTAATGATGACGGCGTGCACATCGGGATCGGCTATCCACAGTGACATCAGTGCGCGCACCAGGTACACGTCGTCGGGGAGAATGCGCCTGGCGATCAGTTGGTGGCCGGCTTCGATAACGCTGTCCTCCAGAAACTGACCGGACGTGTCCTCGTCGACACCGCGGGTGTCAGACACGGTCAGGATGGCAATGTTCAGGGGTTTGAGCTCGCTGCTGTTCTCACTACTCATGGTGTCGCTCCGCAGATTGACTGGCTGTTTGTGGTTAGTATCTCCATAGCCCGGGAGGAATGGAAGGGGAAGGCCGTCCACGGCGGGGTGGCGGTTGGTGGTTTATTTTTAGGCAGCATCACTTGACATTCACAGGTCAGGTGGCCGATTATCCTTGTTGCCCGACGAATGGTTGTTCTTCCTGTCTCTGGCTTCAGTACTTTTCCGGCTTTCTTCATTACACCGGTTGCTCCATCTGGCCAGCACCAAGTTCAGCTAATACCCGATCAATCCGTTCAAGGGCATTCCTGTCATTCCAATATTCGCTTACTTCCATTCCTGACTATCTAACAACCTATGAACCTTACTGAACTCAAGCAGAACTCCATGCCCGAATTGCTCGACATTGCGCAAGAGATGGGCCTCGATAACCTGGCCCGTTCGCGCAAGCAGGATGTCATCTTTACGATCCTGAAGAAGCATGCCAAGGGCGGTGAAGACATCTACGGTGATGGCGTACTGGAAATTCTGCAGGACGGTTTCGGCTTCCTCCGTTCCGCCGATGCCTCCTACCTGGCTGGCCCTGACGACATTTACGTGTCCCCCAGCCAGATCCGTCGTTTCAACTTGCGGACAGGTGATACCGTCGCCGGCAAGATCCGCCCGCCGAAAGACGGCGAGCGCTATTTTGCCCTGCTGAAAGTTAACGAGATTAACTTCGACAAGCCGGACAACGCCCGTAACAAGATTCTGTTCGAAAACCTCACGCCGCTGTTCCCGGACGAGCGCCTGATGCTCGAAGCCGGTAACGGCAGTACCGAGGACCTTTCGTCCCGGGTTCTGGATCTGGTAGCGCCCATCGGCAAGGGCCAGCGTGGCCTCATCGTCTCCCCGCCCAAGGCCGGTAAGACGCTGCTGATGCAGAGCATCGCCCAGTCCATCACCCGCAACAATCCGGAATGCCATGTCATGGTATTGCTCATCGACGAGCGCCCGGAAGAAGTGACCGAAATGCAGCGTACGGTGCGTGGTGAAGTCATCGCCTCCACCTTCGACGAGCCGCCGGCCCGTCACGTGCAGGTGGCAGAAATGGTGATCGAGAAGGCCAAGCGGCTGGTGGAGCACAAGAAAGACGTGGTCATCCTGCTGGATTCCATCACCCGTCTGGCCCGTGCCTACAACACGGTGATTCCGTCCTCCGGCAAGGTCCTGACCGGTGGTGTGGACGCCCACGCCCTCGAGAAGCCCAAGCGTTTCTTTGGTGCGGCCCGTAACGTGGAAGAGGGCGGCAGCCTGACCATCCTGGCGACCGCGCTGGTCAACACCGGTTCCAAGATGGACGAGGTGATCTACGAGGAGTTCAAGGGTACCGGCAACATGGAGATCCACCTGGATCGCAAGATTGCCGAGAAGCGTACCTATCCTGCCATCAACATTCGCAGCTCCGGCACCCGTCGCGAGGACCTGCTGATGTCCGAAGCGGACATCCAGCGTGTGTGGATCCTGCGCAAGCTGTTGCACTCCATGGACGACGACACCGCCGCCATCGAGTTCCTGCTGGACAAGCTGAAAGAAACCAAGACCAACGCCGAGTTCTTCGACTCCATGAAGCGTCGTTGATAGCAGGCCAGGGATGTCGGCCGGCGCGTGGCGCCGTCATCTGAAGCCCGGTGAATGAGGTGTGGGGCAGGGGTTCCAAAACGTTCAGGGAAACCGCGTTTCCCGTTTTGGAACCCCTGCCCCACATCTCGTTCTACCCCCTGATAACGGTCCGGAAAGGATCGATCTCCGTAGTATCTCGTGGCACAAAACGGAGCACCCGATGAAATACAACGACCTGAGAGACTTTATCGATCAGCTGGAAAAGCTGGGCGAGCTAAAGCGTATTTCCGTCGAAGTAGACCCACACCTCGAAATGACCGAGATCTGCGATCGCACGCTACGGGCCGGCGGCCCCGCGCTGTTGTTCGAGAACCCGAAAGGCTATGACATGCCAGTGCTCGCCAACCTGTTTGGCACGCCGAAACGGGTGGCCATGGGCATGGGGCAGGACGACGTTACCGCGCTACGGGATATCGGCAAGCTGTTGGCGTTTCTCAAGGAGCCGGATCCCCCCAAGGGTTTCCGCGATGCCATCGAGAAATTGCCGCTGTTTCGTCAGGTGATGCGCATGAGCCCCAAGGTGCTGCGCTCCGCACCCTGCCAGGATGTGGTGATCGAGAAGGTTTGGGTCGACCTGTATCAGATTCCGGTGCAGCACTGCTGGCCCGGCGACGCCGGCCCGCTGGTGACCTGGCCGCTGGTGATTACCCGCGGCCCCCACAAGGAACGGCAGAACCTCGGTATTTACCGGCAGCAGGTGATCGGCCGTAACCGACTGATCATGCGCTGGCTCAGCCATCGTGGCGGTGCACTGGATTTCCGCGAGTTCCAGAAAGCCAATCCCGGTCAGCCCTATCCGGTGGCGGTGGCCCTGGGGGCCGACCCGGCCACCATTCTTGGCGCGGTGACGCCGGTGCCCGATACCCTGTCCGAGTATGCCTTTGCCGGCCTGCTGCGTGGCGGTCGTACCGAACTGGTGAAGTGCGGCCTCAGTGACCTGCAGGTGCCGGCCAGTGCGGAGATTGTGCTGGAAGGCTTCATCTACCCGGAGGACATGGCGCCGGAAGGACCGTTCGGGGATCACACCGGGTATTACAACGAGGTGGACCAGTTTCCGGTGTTCACAGTGGAGCGGATGACGCACCGCAAAAATCCGATCTACCACAGCACCTATACCGGCCGCCCGCCGGATGAGCCGGCGATTCTGGGGGTGGCGCTGAACGAGGTGTTTATCCCGATCCTGCAGAAGCAGTTCCCGGAGATCGTGGATTTCTATCTGCCCCCGGAAGGTTGCTCCTACCGCCTTGCGGTGGTGACCATGAAGAAACAGTACCCGGGCCATGCTAAACGGGTGATGATGGGGGTATGGTCATTCTTGCGGCAGTTCATGTACACCAAGTTCGTGATCGTCACCGATGACGACGTCAACGCCCGGGACTGGCAGGACGTGATCTGGGCCATGACTACCCGCATGGATCCGGTCCGGGACACCACCATGGTGGAAAGTACGCCGATTGACTATCTGGACTTTGCCTCACCGGTGTCGGGTCTGGGTTCCAAAATGGGGATGGATGCGACCAACAAGTGGCCGGGTGAAACCGACCGGGAGTGGGGCACACCGATTACCATGTCCGAGGACGTCAAACAGCGGGTCGACGAGCTCTGGGACAGCCTGGGGATTGAAAAATCGCCGGCTCGCCCCGACTAACAGGATCACCACGGGTGCATCGTGTTGTCCTGACACCGTCCGGGCTGGCGTTCAACGCTGCTCCGGATCAGGATCTTCTTGCGGCGGCTGCCGGGGCAGGCATCGCCGTACCCGCTGCCTGCCGCAACGGAGTCTGTGAAATCTGCGAAGCCCGCCTGTTGGCCGGGCCCGCATTGAACACCCGAAACCAACAAACGATGACGGTCAACGAGCGGCTGATGATGTGCCGAAGCCTCGCCCTCGACGACCTGACACTGGAGATTAACGCCGTTATGGCAGCAGGAAACAATCAGCCTCGCACGTATCAGGCCAAGGTGGTGGACGTTCGTTCCATCAGCCACGACGTTTACCGGGTGGAGCTGCAACTGCCGCGCCGGCGTGAGCTGTCGTTCCATGCCGGCCAGTACCTGTCGGTCAATCTGCCGGACGCCGAGCCCTGCTACTTCTCCATCGCCAGCAGCCCGGCTGAGGCCAGCATCGAGCTGCACATCCAGGCCTCGCCGGACTGGGTGTCGGCGCAGAAAGTGATTGAAGCCCTGACCTCGGGCAACGATGTCACGGTTGAGTTGCCTCATGGCAAGGCCTGCCTGGCTTCCGCACCGCAAAAGCCGCTGTTGTTGGTGTCCGCAGGCACCGGTTTTGCTCAGATGAAGAGCCTGGTGGATTACCTGCGAACCACCAGCTACCAGCACCCTGTGAAACTCTTCTGGGGTGTGCGTCGTCACGAAGATATGTACCTGCGGTCGCTGGCTGAGGAGTGGCACAAGGAGTGGTCGCCCTTCACCTTTCTGCCGGTGGTCGGTGATGACGAGGACAACGACTGGGCCGGTCACCACGACCAGCTGGTGCGGGCGGTGCTGGCATCCGGCATGGACTGGCAGCATGTGGAAGTACACGCCAGCGGGTCACCGACCATGGTGTATACGCTGATGGATGCCCTGGTCGAGGCAGGCCTGCCGGAAGCGGCGTTCTTCTCCGATGTATTGGAGTATGCGCCGAGGGGTTGATTTTCAGGCCTTCGGCATCGGCAGGTCCGGCAGCTCGCTGTCACTCATCAGGCCCTGCATCAGCAGCTTCACACTGGTGCCGCTTTCGCCCATGTGCGCGTTCAGCCGGCTCAGTTCAGCCAGCGTTTCACGACTGCGGCGCAGACGCAGGCTGGTCTCGAAGTACTCTCTGGCCTTGCCCCACAGCTCGTTCCTGAGGCTCAGCCGGCCCAGTGCCAGCAGCAGCTCGGCGTTGTTGGGGCGGTCCTTCAGCCACTGTTCCGCCATCAACAGCTGCTCATCCGGTTTGTGGCCTTCAATGCGCCCATACAGGTTGATCAGCTCATCACTCCAGTGATTGCGCAGCACTTTGCGCAGCAACGTTTCGGACTGGGCTTCGTCGCCCAGAGCGGCAAGCAGGCGGGCGTATTCGCGAATGGTGTGCTCATCCCGGCGCAATACCCCCGGCAGTTCATCCCACAGGCGCGTTAGCGGCTCGAGCGACGCGGAGCCGCTGCCGGTTTGCCGGCGGCAATCCTCGGCGGCCCGTTGCAGCAGGTTTTGCCACACGGTGCGCTCCAGATTCTCCAGTTCATCCGCGGTCAGCAGGTTGCGCTTGCGCATTTCCGGTAGCAGTTTCGACAGCTCACGCCAGTCTTCCAGCCGCAGGTAGGTGTTTTTCAGCAACTTCAGCACGAAAGGATGGTGCGGAGCCTGTTTGCGCAGACGCACCAGCGTGGCCAGTGCCTGTTCCAGCCGGTTGCCGGCCAGTTGCAACTGGGCCTGGGTAATGCCGACCGCCATGTCGGAGCCTGGCGTGCTCTCGAAGGCCAGCCGCAGCAGTCGGTCCACCGCGTCATGGTCACCCGACTCGAACGCCGCCTGTGCCGCCGCCAGGTAATTGATCAGCGGAGTGTCCGCATGGCTGGCCGATGAGGTCAGCAGCTTGCGGGCGCGGGGCCAGTTGCCCTCTGCCAGGGCCAGCAGACCCTGGGTGGTGCGGCGCCGGGCGCGGCGCTCGTTGCCGCGGCGAACCCAGGTGGTGACCAGGCCGGTGCCATGGCGCATGCGCCGCAGCAGGTTAACGCTCACCACCGACAACACCACCACCGCCAGCAGCAGGGCAAGGCCGACCCAGAAATTGGTCTCAATCAGGTAAT
>JAEPMM010000227.1 GCA_017643965.1 Marinobacter sp. | reverse complement strand
CGGGAATGCGCCATTGGGCGGTTTCATCGGACTGGTCGACCTCTGGTTTAGACAAACGTGAGTCTATCCACACGAAAGTGCCCGAGCCAGAGACCTCAACCCAATGTGTATCCTCTGCGACCGCATATCCTTCGCTCTGAAGGAGCTTTGGCCAGTCCACACTGCGGACGTGCGCCTCTACGCTGTTATCTGTGAAGCGTAAGAAAGGCTCGTTCTCAGTGTCGTAGACCGTCAGCACTTGCTCACCGTCGTAACGAATCATCAGAGCTGGCTGCGGCGCGTCCACCACCATGGCACTCATTCCACGAACATCGCCCTCGTGGGCGATGGTCGCGATGGTTATGCCCTCGGGTACATTGTCTGTACCCGGGGGTTCGTGGGCCATCCCTGGCCCGGCCATGGTCAAAAGCGCAGCAGTCAAAAGCCTGGGAGCTATCCCGTGAATGCTTGACTTTTGATCACGTTGGTTCATGAGGCCTCCTACCGCTGCCCGGTCAGGGAGCCAAGAAGATTGGAGAGCGGTCCGTCACGAAGCTCTTCGTCAGTCTCTCCATTCTCATCAACCATCTGGGTGCCGCCGCTGCATTGCAATGAGCCATTGGTTTGCACCATTACCGGCGCAGAGACCGACGGTACCCAGCCTTCTTCGGTGTTCTTGCTGGCGAACAACATGTAGGCACCGGCTGGCGTCACGCTGGCACTCTCGGGCATCTTCAACCTGAGGTTATTGCCATTGCGGCTCTGCACGGGGAGCTCGATGGCACGCTGGTCGCTGTCAACGGCATGTGTCATCACTGTACGACGAATCAACAGAACTTTTTCGATGTCCGCCGCCTGATCCACCTGAATGGAGAACTCGTCACCCGGCATCAACGTTTCCGGTGCGGAAAGGATCTCTGGGCGATCGTTTCGCATCGCGTACGGCGGGGTGTAGATCTCAAAGCTCGGATCCCGGCCGTCATAAGGTGCCAGCCCGAACTCTTGCAGATCGACAAACCTCAGGTACGCGGTGTTGATCGGCGAGTGACCTGCGACCATGACGCGGCCATCCGGGAGCAGAACGGCAGTGTTGTGGTAGGTCCGCGCGCGGATACCAGACGCCATTTCCGTCCAGGTGCTCGTTTCCGGGTCAAAGCGCTCGGCGGTCTTGATCGGACCCTCCAGGCCGGGGACAACGACACCGTCGCGATCGCCACCGCTGAAGACCATCACTGAGCCATCGGGCATCAGCACGTTGGTGCCGTACCAGCGCGGCCGGTTGAGCGGTCCGGTCAGACGTGACTCATAGTCGACTTCGTCGCCGTCGGTGCGAATCGTATCGATCCGGCTCTGGGCGATGGGGAAGTAGCCGCCCGGGCTGGTCAGCAGGGCATAGCTGGGTACACCGCCCGCTGTCAGGAATTCCGCATCGGTGTAATTGCCGTTTTCATCAGGCTTAAGGGGGAGCATCGTCGACGAGGTCGAGCCGCGCATCCCGCCACCAATGGCGCTTTTCAAAGTGTCGGGGTCAATGTCCAGTTCACTTGCCAGCGTCAGCAGGTTGCCGGCTGAGCCGACCAAGTCGCCGACCAAAGATGCACCCTGTTCCAGTGACAGGTTGGTCACGTTCAACGTGCTGGCCAGTTGACCCAGACCGATTTCATCCAGCTCCAGCGGCAGACCGGCGTAAGCAAGGTCTGTCCAGCGCTGTTCGGCCGGATTGTAGGTGGCGGCGATATTCCACAGCGCCTGATCATAGGCCTGTCCGAAGGGGTTGAACGCCTGTCCACCAGCGTTGTAATAAACGTGGCCGTTGGGGAGCAAATGCAAACGCGGATACAGCGGCAGCGAGCGGTCCGCAGTGGACGGATTAACGCTCCAGGTACCGGTGCACGGATCGAAGGTCTCTGTCTGCGCAATGTTGCGGCCGCTGTTCAGCGGGTCGCTGGGATAGACTGGCTTGAGGAGCTTCTCAACGCCGCTAGCGACTAATACCTTGCTGTCCGGCAGCGTGACCAGGGAGGGGTACCAGCGCCCGTACTTCATGTCGCCGCTCTGGGTCCAGGTGTTGGTCTCAGCGTGGAAGATACGGGAATTCTTGATGCCTTCCAGCTCGGCAACGCCCAGAGGCAGGCCGTCAATGCCTGGCTCGGAATAGTAATCGGTGCCGCCAACCGCAAAGACACTGCCATCAGCCAGGCCGATGACGTCTGAGCAGAATAGGGCGCCGTCGTTCTTGTCGGTGTTGTCTGCGGTATCGAGCAAGCCGTCCAGTACCGCCAGCGGCGTATTATTGAACAGCGTTTCGCTGTCTGCGCCGTCCGGGTTAGCGCCCGCGCGAAGCACATCAGGCTTCAGCCAGGTGGGCTCATCGTTTTCACCCAGCGACAACACCCGGCTCTGGTCGTTGACAGAGACTTCGCCGAACTCGGCAACAATAGACAGCTCGACGTTTTCCGTGCCTTCCAAAGCGTTCAGATAAAGCAGGCGACCGGCTTTCAGCAGCGCCATGGTGCCGGCGGCCGGCTTACACTCGGCCAGGCCATCTGCGGTTTCAACACATTTCTCGTCAGTTTCCACGACTTCGCCATCAACAATGATGGTGGGCTCAGCAAAAGGCTCGCTGAACGCGCCCACGGGCGAGTAGTTTTCCTTGAATGTCGGCTTAGGCTCGGCAGCGGCAGTTACCTGATCGCCGGCGACCGCTGTTTCCTAGGTCTGGGATGTGGTGTTTGAGGAGCTGTCATCGCTTCCCGAGGAGCCCCCACCGCAGGCGGTCAGGGCCAGGGTGCCCAGTGCAAGGGCGATATGCCGGTACAGTAGGTTCTTGTTCCAGTGCATGTTTTGTTCCTCGACGTTTGTTTTTGTATTGAACTTTGGTTCAAAAGGGTTAGGCGAGTGTCACCTACGCATTAACCCTTACGTTCGAGGGTAACAAAAAGTTTCACGTGTATGGCAGTTTTTTGAAATATTGTCCGACAAAGACTGTCGTTTAAATACCCAAATCCCCCAGCAGCGCGCTCAGGGTGGCTTTGCCTTTTTTCTGGTTGGCCTCCACATCCAGGTCGCCCAGGCCTTCCCATTTCAGGTCGTCTTCCGGCAATTCATCGAGGAAGCGGCTGGGGATGGTCTCGATTTTCTCACCGTACTGTTTGCGCTGGGCGGCGTAGGTGAGGGTGAGGGTTTCCCGGGCGCGGGTGATACCGACATACATCAGCCGCCGTTCTTCCTCTATGTTGCCTTCCTCAATGCTGGCGCGGTGGGGCAGGATCTCCTCCTCCAGCCCCATGATGAACACGTGGGGGAATTCCAGCCCCTTGGACGCATGCAGGGTAAGTAACTGCACCTTGTCGCTGTCGTCCTCTTCTTCCCGCTGTTCCATCATGTCCCGCAGGATCAGTTTGCTGATGGCATCCTCGATGCCCAGCTCATCGGCGGTGCCTTTGCCGTCGTCCAGCATGCGCTGGATGGATTCCACCAGGTACCAGATGTTTTCCATGCGGCGTTCGGCCTGCTTGGGCGTGCCGGAATGCTGGTGCAGCCATTCCTCATACTCGATGTCGGTAAACAGTTGCTTGATCACCTGTACCGGGTCTTCCCGGTGTACCCGCTCGCAGATGTAATCCACCCAGTGGGCAAAGCGCCGTAACCGGTCCAGGCCCTTCTCGGTGACGTGGGTTTCCGCGCCCATGTCCCCCAGGGCCTTGAACAGGCTGACGTTGCGGGAGCGGGCGTAGTGACTCAACTGCTCCAGGGTGCGGGGGCCAATCTCGCGGCGCGGCACGTTGACCACCCGCAGGAACGCGGCGTCGTCGTCGGGGTTGATCAGCAGTCGCAGGTAGGACATGGCGTCCTTGATCTCGTTTTTCGAGAAGAACGACTGCCCGCCGGAGATGCGATAGGGAATCTGATAGGCCTGAAGCTTCATTTCCAGCAGCCGGGCCTGGTGGTTGCCGCGGTAGAGCACGGCGAAGTCGCGGAACGCGAGCCCCTTTTTCAGCTTCTGGTCGAGGATTTCCGTGGCCACCCGGTCGGACTCGGCGTCTTCGCTGCGACAGCGCACGATGCGGATCTCCTCGCCGATGGTGTGATCACTCCACAGCGCTTTCTCGAACACGTGGGGGTTGTTGGCGATCACGGTGTTGGCGCTGCGCAGAATGCGCCCGGTGGAGCGGTAGTTCTGCTCCAGTTTGACGATCTTCAGACTGGGGAAATCTTCCTTGAGCTGCGCCAGGTTCTCAGGGCGTGCGCCGCGCCAGGCATAGATGGACTGGTCGTCGTCACCGACCACGGTGAAGGCCGCCCGCTCCGCCACCAGCAGTTTGACCAGTTCGTACTGGCACACGTTGGTGTCCTGATACTCGTCCACCAGCATGTAGCGAATCTTGCGGCGCCATTTGGCCAGCACGTCCGGGTAAGTGCGGAACAGCTGCACCGGCAGCAGGATCAGGTCGTCGAAGTCCACCGCGTTGTAGGCTTTCAGATACTCGTTGTAGCGCTTGTAGATCAGGGCGATGCGCTGTTCCCGCTCATCGGCCGCCTTGCTCCAGGCTTCTTCCGGTCCGCGCATGGCGTTTTTCCAGGCGGAAATGGTCATCTGCACGTCGGACAGTTCATCACCGGCGTCGGCGCTGTCTTCCCGCAGCATCAGGTCCTGTAACAGCGCCTTGGCATCCTCGGCGTCAAAGATAGAAAAGCCGGGATGGTAGCCCAGATGCGGGTGTTCCTCCCGGATCATGTTGAGGCCAAGATTATGAAAGGTTGAGACAATCAGCCCGCGGGTCTGTTTGCGATCAACAATGCGGCCCACCCGCTCTTTCATCTCACGGGCAGCCTTGTTAGTGAAGGTGACCGCGGCAATGTGGCGTCCGGGAATGCCCAGATGCTCAATCAGGTAGGCAATCTTGCGGGTAATCACACTGGTTTTGCCACTGCCGGCACCGGCCAGAACCAGCAGGGGGCCGTCGGCATAACGCACTGCTTCGTTCTGTCTGGGGTTGAGTTTGTTCATCCGCGCATTCTACACCAGCAACAGATCCTGTACCTTGACGATCAATCAGCTATCCTTGTGGAACTGACCGCTGTTTTTCATGGATTATCAGGCGCCTTTAATGACACTGCCAATGGAAACAATGAGTTCCAGCCAGGTGCGACTGCTGGTATTGACGCCGGAATATACCGACTTCCTGTGGATGCAGACCCTGTTGGGCACCGACAGCGAACTTCTCCCGGATATGGTGTGGTGCCCGGATCTGATCGGTTGTGATGACCTTATCCGCAACACCCATTTTGATGTGATCATCTGGGACTGTGTGTTCCATGGTGATTCCGAAGCGGCCTTCCTCGATTATCTGCACGTGGCCAGCAATGACAAGCCGGTGCTGGCCCTGAGTGCCGAAACCTCTGCGGAGCGCGCCCTGGAACTCCTGGCCAACGGCGCCACCGATTATCTGTGTCGGCAGACCCTGGATAGCTGGGGCCTGGCGCGCTCGGTCAAGTGCCTGTGGTATCGGGAACAGCTCGCAGGATCCGCGCTCGGCCACCTTGGCCGCGATGTGGCCAGTGGTTTCATCAACCGCGACCTGTTCTTTGACCGCCTGCAACAGGCTTTGCTGCGGGCCGAACGTGGCGGTCATCGGTTGGCCCTGCTGCACCTGAACCTGGACGACTTCCGCAGTTTCAACGAGTCGTTCGGCTACCAGAAAAGCGATCAGTTGGTGTTGAAGCTGGCGGAACGACTACGCCACTGCCTGCGCCGGGTCGATTCGCTGATGCGGATTGGCGGGG
>JAEPMM010000312.1 GCA_017643965.1 Marinobacter sp. | reverse complement strand
GGCGTCACCGAGAACACCTTGCGGCGGTCGTGGCTGCGCGGATCGTCACCCAGCACCGGGTATTCCTCCTGATTTGCCAGCAGGGCCCTGATGGGTTCCAGCGACACCCGTTTACGTTTGATTCTGGCCGGGTCGGCGGAATAGGCAAGGATCTGCCCGGCGCGATCCAGCAGATAGATTTCAATGCTCGGGTTGATGGTCATGTACAGGCTGAACAGCTCCTGCAGCGCCGCCTCATTCAGCCGCCCCTCATCTACCAGATTGCGATCGGCGACCAGGTTGCGTGCCAGATCCCGGTTGAGTTCCTGATTCAGCGAGGCCTGGTACTCCCGCAGGGTATAGCCGCTGAGGAAGGCATAGCTGATGCCCACCGTCACCAGCAACAGAAACAGCCCCAGTGCCAGCCGTGCGTAAAGGGTTTTCAGCGGAAATCGGATCATGGTCAGTCCATAAATCGGTAACCGACGCCCCACACGGTCTGGATAAAGACCGGGTTGGCGGGATCACGCTCAATCTTGTTGCGCAGGCGATTGATGTGGGTGTTCACGGTGTGCTCGTAACCTTCGTGGTTATACCCCCAGACCGCATCCAGTAACTGGGTCCGGCTGAACACCCGCCCCGGCTGGCGGGCGAAATGCCACAACAGGTCAAACTCGCGGGCGGTCAGCTCCACCGCCTCACCGTGAACCTGCACCCGCCGGCGCACCGGATCCAGGTGCAAGCCCTCCACCACAACCGCTTGCGGATCCGCGGCATCCGCGGCCGCGGGTTTGGCCGCCATGGCATCGACCCGGCGGAACAGGGCCTTGATGCGCGCACTCAGCTCGGCCACGCTGAACGGCTTGGTGAGGTAGTCGTCCGCCCCCATTTCAAGCCCCAGCACCCGGTCCAGCTCGGTGCTTTTCGCCGTCAGCATCAGCACCGGCACGTAACCGGGGCCGGAGCGGATCTCGCGACACACCGCAAGGCCGTCCAGCCCGGGCAGCATCAGGTCGAGCACCACCAGATCGATACCGCCCTCCCGGAAACGCTGCAATCCGGTATCGCCGCGGTCACACAACACCGGGTTCATCCCCAGGTCCGCCACCTGCATACGCACCAGCTCACCGATGCCCGGGTTATCCTCAACAATCAGTACGTTTCGTGTCATAGCTTCCTGGGTATACACCGTCACGGGATCATCATAGGCTGTCAGACAGTGTATAGCGGAAAGTTCACAAATGTGTCACGCCGGCCCGGGGTGGTTCTGTCTGGCGGGGTGTCCGGTTTGTCGCTAGAATCCATCGGTCCAGCACAAAGAGGTTGCCGTGTCGGAAAACACCACAACAAGAGCAACGCGCGCCGATGCCTTCCGCCGGGCCCGCAGCCTGTGGCTCAAGGGCGAACGCATTCACCTGGCGTCGCTGTCGGCGGAGCTGAACATCGGCCGCGCCACGCTGTTTCGCTGGGTCGGTAACAAGGAGCTGCTGCTGGGCGAAGTGCTCTGGTCACTGTATGAGCCGCTGCGGCTGGAAGCCATCACCACCACGCCCGGACACGGAGTGGATTTTGTGGTCGGCGTTTATCGCCACATCAACTCGACCCTCTTGCATTCCGAACCGCTGCGGCGGTTTATCCACGAAGACCCGGAATACGCCCTGAAAATCCTCACGTCGTCCCAGTCCACCATTCATAGCCGCACGGTGGAAGCCAACACCCGCACCCTGAAAGACCAGGTGGCCCAGGGCCACATCAATCCGCCCATGCGCATTGAGAGCCTGTCGTACTTCATGGTGCGGCTGGCCGAATCCTGCCTGTACAGTGACGTCATCAACGGCCGCGAGCCGCGGGAGGAGGAACTGGAGGATGCCTGCACGGCGGTACGGATTCTGCTCGGCGGTAAGGCCTGAGCCTTACAGCTGCAAAGACCGCACTTCCAGAAACTCCTCCAGCCCCCATTTGCCGAATTCGCGGCCGATGCCGGAGTGGCCGAAGCCACCGAACGGCGCAAGGGGGTTGAAGTCGCCGCCGTTGACAAACACCTGACCGGTGCGCAGTTTGCTAGCCACTTTTTTGGCCCTGTCGGCGTCCGCTGACCAGACCGCGCCGGACAGACCGTACTGGGTGCCGTTGGCGATGCGGATGGCGTCGGCTTCGTCCTGGTAGGGAATCACACACAGCACCGGGCCGAAGATTTCTTCCTGCTCAAGACGACTGCCCGGTTTGACGTTGCCGAACACGGTGGCTTTGACGAAATAACCCTTGTCACAACCCTCCGGCGCTTCCGGGCCGCCGGCGACCAGGGTGTGACCTTCCTCGATGCCCAGTTTGATGTAATCGATCACCTTGTCGCGCTGCTGCGCCGAGGCCAGCGGGCCGAGGCGGGTGGTTTCTTCCAGCGGGTTTCCGGGGGTCATTCTGGCAACGGCCGCGGCCGCCAGCTCGCAGGCTTCGTCGTGCCGGTCGGCCGGCACCAGCATGCGGGTCAGCGCGGTGCAGGTCTGGCCGGAGTTGAGCAGGCAGTTGTTGACGGTGCCTTTGACGGCGGCGGCCAGGTCGGCATCCGGCAAGATCACCGAGGCGGATTTGCCGCCCATTTCCAGGGCGATGCGCTTGAAGTCATCGGCGGCGGCATGGGCAATCAGGCCACCGGTGCGGGTCGACCCGGTGAAGGACACCATGCGCACAGCCGGGTGTTTGATCAGGGTGTCGCCCACGGTCTGGCCTTCGCCACTCACCAGGTTGAACACGCCCTTGGGCAGATCGGTGCCGTCGAGAATCTCGGCCAGAATATAGGCGCTCTGGGGGGCGATTTCGGCGGGCTTGAGAACCACGGTACAGCCGGCGGCGATGGCCGGTACGATTTTCAGAATCACCTGGTGCAGCGGATAGTTCCACGGGGTGATGCAGCCCACCACACCCACCGGCGCGTACTGCACCTCGGAGTTGCCACATTGCTCGCTGAACGGGAAGTCCGGCAGCATCTTGAGGTAGGTTTTGGTGATCGTTGCTGGGAGGCCCGCCTGAATACCGGTGGCCAGTTTGATGGGCATGCCCACTTCGCGGCACACGGTTTCCGCAATTTCGCCCGCGCGCTCTTTCAGGCCGGCATGGAGCTGTTCCAGCACCTTGATGCGCTGATCCAGTGAGCTCTCGGACCAGTCGGCAAACGCCGCATCGGCGGCCGCAATAGCCTGCTCCATCTCGTTACGGCCGGAGGCCGGAACTTTCGCGATGACATCACCGGTGCCCGCTTCGTGCACGTCGAGGGTCGGGCCGCTCCAGTTGACCCATTCGCCGTTGATGTAGTTTTTGCTCAGGTTGTTCATGTCGTCACTCCTTGGTCTCATCAAAAACAATCACGCCACGGGCGTTCTTGCCCGCCAGCATGTCCTCGAACGCCAGCGCGGCGTCTTCGATGGCGTAGGTTTGGGTGACCAGTTCGTCGAGTTTGAGTTTGCCGGCTTTATACAGCCCCAGAATACGCGGGAAGTCGTACTGGGGGCGGGCGGAACCCAGCCAGCTGCCCTTCAGCACGCGTTCGTCCGCGGGCAGGGTCAGGGTAGTAATGGTGGTTTTGTCTTTCGGGTCGGACACGCCCACCACCACGGCGGTGCCGCCGCGGCCGAGGCACTTGTAAGCCTGCTCCACCACCGCGCCGACGCCCACACATTCGAAGGCATAATCGACACCGCCGGTGAGTTTTTTCACCGCCCGGGCGGCGTCGTCCACGTCGCTGATGTTCACGGTGTGGGTGGCGCCGAATTCCCGCGCCATCTGGAGTTTTTTCTCGCTGTTATCGACCGCAACGATCATTTCCGCGCCGGCGGTGGCACAGCCCTGAATGGCGTTCAGACCAACACCGCCAATGCCGAACACCGCCGTACGGGAACCGGGCTCCACCTGCGCCGTGTTGAACACGGCGCCGACGCCGGTAATCACCGCACAGCCCACCAGGGCAGCGTTCTGCATCGGCACGGTGTCGTCCACTTTGACGCAGTTATCCACATGCAGGGTGGCGTATTCGGCCATCACGCCGCAGGCCCCGAACACATTGAGATCCTCGCCGTCAGCGCCTTTGGTGCGCACGCTGCCATCGGGCAGGGTGACCATGGCCTTGCGGGCGTGCTCGCAGAGCACCGGGCGGCCGCGCACGCACTGGCGGCATTTGCCACACATGGAAATGAAGGTGCTGACCACGTGATCACCCTGCTTGAACGCGGTCACGCCCTCGCCCACCTCCACCACAACTCCGGCGGCCTCGTGGCCCAGCACCAGCGGTGGCGGGTAGGGAATCTTGCCGGTGGTGGCAGACAGATCACTGTGGCAGACGCCGCAGGCGGCGATTTTGACGGTGATTTCGCCCGGTTTGGGGCCTTCCACCGTGATG